>JAHFEZ010000070.1 GCA_023248265.1 Deltaproteobacteria bacterium | reverse complement strand
GAATCAGAGCCGTGGACGGAGTTTTTTTCGATGCTGAGGGCATATTGAGCGCGGATCGTACCAGGCGCTGCATTCTTAGGATTAGTAGCACCCATCACTTCTCGATTTTTGGCGATGGCATTGTCACGCTCAATGACCATGAGTACCACAGGGCCTGAGGTCATATACTCAACCAAGCTTTGATAAAAAGGCCTTTCTTTATGTTCAATATAGAAATCTTTAGCTTCGTCTTTGGTTAAACGATGAAGCCGCATCGCTAAGACCTTAAATCCTTCTTTTTCAAATTGAGCGACAATGGTCCCAATCAAGTTTCTCTCTACAGCATCGGGTTTAATAATCGATAATGTTTTTTCTACCATGGTTAACTCCTTAAAACTTTGGCAACAGTTTCTCCTATATCCGCAGGACTTTGGGACACATGAACACCTGCAGCTTTCAAGGCTGCAATTTTTTCTGTAGCTGTCCCCTTGCCTCCTGCAATAATGGCACCTGCATGTCCCATCCGTTTTCCCTCAGGCGCTGTCATGCCTGCAATAAATCCAACGACAGGTTTTGTAACATTCTTTTTAATAAAGTCTGCGGCTTCTTCTTCGGCCGAGCCTCCAATTTCTCCAATCATGACAATGGCTTTGGTCTCGGGATCTTTTTCAAAAAGCTCTAGTAAATCCACAAACTGAGTTCCAATAATTGAATCTCCCCCAATGCCAATACAGGTCGATTGTCCCAAACCCAAACGCGTCAATTGATCCACAGCCTCATATGTTAATGTTCCACTTCGAGAAATGACACCTACTTTGCCTTTTTTATGAATGTGTCCGGGCATAATTCCGACTTTACATTCTCCTGGCGTAATCACTCCTGGGCAATTGGGGCCAATCAGTCGTGTCTTCTTTTGCTTTTTTAAGTATTGTTTGAGTTTGAGCATGTCCAAAGCAGGGATACCTTCGGTAATACAAATCATCAAATCCAATTGGGCATCTGCAGCTTCTCGAATGGCCGCAGCCCCAAATTTGGGTGGCACAAAAATGACAGAAGCATTGGCGCCCGTTTTTTCTTTCGCTTCTTTAACAGAATTAAACACAGGGATTCCATCTACAGCCTCGCCCCCTTTTCCAGGCGTTACCCCCGCGACAATCTGCGTTCCATACGCCACACACTGACGAGCATGAAATGTCCCTTCTTTTCCAGTCAGCCCTTGCACCATCACCATCGTGTTTTTATGAACCAAAATACTCATTGTATGGCTCTCACTGCTTTTTGGGCAGCGTCTTTCATCGTTGTTGCAGAAATAATTTTTAAACCAGACTCTTTTAAAATTTTTCTTCCTTCTTCAACATTGGTTCCTTCAAGTCGCACAACCAAAGGTATATTCATCTCTACATGTTTCACGGCATCTAAAATTCCTCGCGCAATCACATCGCACCGCATAATGCCCCCAAAAATATTAACCAACACAGCCTTCACATTTTTATCAGATAAAATCAGCTTAAACGCCTCTGTCACTTTTTCTTGGGAAGCCCCACCTCCGACATCCAAAAAGTTGGCTGGCTCTCCTCCTGCAAGCTTAATGATATCCATCGTTGCCATGGCCAGGCCTGCCCCATTGACCATGCATCCAATATTTCCATCTAAATGAATATAGCTTAAATTAAATTTTGAAGCTTCGACCTCTTTGGGATCTTCTTCATTAAAATCTCTGAGCTGTTCGATTTCAGGGTGACGATATAAGGCATTGTCATCAAAATTAATTTTGGCATCTAACGCCAAAAGCTTTCCTTCTTTCGTGGATACCAATGGATTAATTTCAACCAACGAAGCATCTTTTTCAACAAATGCTTTATAGAGAGCAGCCACAATAGCTTGAAATTGGGCTTGAGCATCTCCTAAAAATCCCATTTTCTGGGCTAAAGATTTAAGTTGATCAGGTTTAAAACCCTCTAACGTATCTGCAGAATCTTTGAAAATTTTTTCGGGTTTTTTTTTGGCTACCTCTTCAATAGAAACTCCACCTTCCGGACTGCCAATGACTGAAATTTTTTCAGAAGAACGATCTAACACAAGAGCTAAGTAATATTCTTTATCTAAAGCGTAGCCTTTCTCGATTAAAACTTTATTAACTTTTTTTCCTTCAGGCCCCGTTTGATAGGTCACCAATGTCATTCCAATCATCGTTCGTGAAAGCTCTTCCACCTCTTCCAAGGAATGTGCCAGCTTTACCCCGCCCCCTTTTCCTCGTCCACCCGCATGAATTTGAGCTTTTACAACCCACAAATTTCCCCCCACTTCCCGAGCCACACTTTTAGCTTGTTCCGGAGTATGGGCTACTTTTCCTAAAGGAACGGCTATTTGATATTGGGATAAAATTTCCTTTGCTTGATACTCGTGAATCTTCATAACTTCAATTTTCCTATAAGCTCTTTTACGGCATCAGCAGATTTCGTTAACACCTTTTTTTCTTCCTCTGTGAGCTTTAGTTCAATGATCTTCTCAACACCATTAGCACCGAGTTTTGCGGGAACGCCTAAATAAATTCCAAGAAATCCATACTCCCCTTCCAAATACGCCGAACAGGGTAAAATTCTTTTTTTATCTTTTAAAATGCTCTCCACCATATCAATCGCCGAAGCCCCGGGTGCATAATAGGCACTCCCCGTTTTCAAAAGATTTACAATCTCTGCTCCCCCTTGTCGTGTGCGATCCACGAGCTTTTGAATTTTGTCTTGAGGCAAAAGCTCTGTCAGAGGAACGCCCCCCACGGTTGTCAATCGTGGAAAAGGAACCATTTCATCTCCATGCCCCCCCAAAACCAGAGTCACGACATCTTGAACAGAAACACTCAGCGCTTCTGCAATAAAAGTTCGAAACCGAGCCGTATCCAACACTCCGGCCATCCCCACCACTCGATTTTTAGGAAAGCGACTGACCTGCTTGGCCACATACGTCATAGCATCTAGGGGGTTTGACACAATCACCAAGACAGAATTGGGAGAATATTTAGCCACAGACTCTGTGACTTGCTTTACAATTTCCGCATTCTTAAATAGTAAATCATCTCGACTCATGCCGGGTTTTCGAGGAAGGCCAGCCGTAATCACGACCACATCAGAATCTTTGGTATCTTTATAATCGTTTGTTCCCAGGATTCGGCAATCACTGCCCTCCACAGGGGTAGATTCAAAAAGGTCCAGCCCTTTTCCTTGAGGAATCCCCTCGACAATATCAATGAGGACAACATCTCCCAATTCTTTGGTCACAGCCCAATGAGCAGCTGTCGCTCCCACATTTCCAGATCCCACAATAGTTATCTTATTTCTTTGTCTTGGCATAAAAGGCTCCTTATAAATTATCAATAATGGCTGTTCCAAATTCCGAGCATTTTAAAAGCTTGGCTCCTGGCATACTGCGTTCTAAATCATACGTCACACGTTTTTGCTGAATGGTTTTTTCAAGAGCTGCCACAATAGAATCTGCCGCTTTTTGCCATCCCAAATACTCAAACATCATTACCCCAGATAAAATCACAGAACCTGGATTTACTTTATCTTGTCCCGCATACTTGGGAGCTGTTCCATGGGTGGCTTCAAACACCGCACAATCATCTCCAATATTGGCTCCCGGGGCAAGACCTAACCCTCCCACTTGAGCCACCGCTGCATCCGAAAGATAATCGCCATTTAAATTGGGAAGCGCAACCACACTGTATTCATCTGGTCTCAATAAAAGTTGCTGAAACATTTGATCCGCAATGCGATCTTTAATGACCAGTTTTCCTGAAGGCACTTTTCCTTTAAATTCGCTATATAAAATGTCTTCCGTCACAGTTTCCGATAAAAATTCTTCTTTCGCTAACTCATATCCCCATTCTCGAAAGGCCCCTTCTGTAAATTTCATAATGTTTCCTTTGTGAACCAAGGTAACACTGTCCTTTTTATGCTCTAAGGCATAGCGAATGGCTCGGCGAACCAGGCGCTTAGAGCCAAAAGCAGACATAGGCTTTATCCCAATGCCAGACTCGGGTCGAATGTCGGCTTTCATCACTTTGGTTAAAAATTCCAACACTTTTTTAGCTTCGGGCGTACCGGCTTGCCACTCAATCCCTGCATAGACATCTTCTGTATTTTCTCGAAAAATAATAATGTTTAACTTTTCTGGATTTTTAACGGGTGCAGGCACCCCTTGAAAATATCGAACAGG
>JAHFEZ010000008.1:30340-32440 GCA_023248265.1 Deltaproteobacteria bacterium | reverse complement strand
ATCATTGAAAAATATGCAAATGTTCGAACTCTTCCTTCTGTAGCGAATTCTACAATTGTTACAAAAGCGTTTAAAGGAAGTGCTGTTAAAATCCTGGACAAAACTGCTGAAAAAATAAAAAGTGGAGAGCTGGAAGGCTATTGGTACAAAATAGAACTTCTTGAAAATGGGGAACAAGGATGGGTCTTTGATAAATATGTGGCCTTAGAAGGAGATGCACGCATCCAAGAGTTTATGGATTTTGTGGCCTCAAGTCTCTACTATTATCGCCCCAATCTGGATGAGCAACTCAAAGAAATTAAAAGAGTGATCAGTCGAAAAAATGCCTTAGAAGAACTTAAAAAATACAACCCCAGATTTTTAAACTATATAGGATACCACCTCATAGCCGAAAAAAATCCACTCGCTTTTCCAGTACTCATCACGTTTATGCACCCAGACTTTAAAGAAGAAAACAGCAAAGATGCCAATTATTTTTTTACCTGGGAGCTTTTAGAAAGATTGCTCCCGAAAGTGTTAATTACAAATAACTTCAAAAGTTTTGAATATTGGTGGCAAAAAAACTATGAATCTGCAGAAATTCCTCTTCCTTCGTATGAACTGGCTCTGATTTTCAAAAAAATTCAAGATAACGAAAATCGCATTTATCGCAAACTTATCGACTAAGCTCTCGATTTTCTAAAACCTGGACTAAAGTTTTTAAATCAGCAATTTGTTCTTTTAAGTCTGAAATGACTTTTTGAGGATCTTCCAAAGGATAACTTCCATCATCAAAGATGTAATATCTTCCTTCTCGAAGTTGAAATTGGATTTTATTGGCTTTAATTCTTCGCCTAAGCGTCGAAAGACTCATCCCTTTTTTAACAGCGTATTCTAGGAGCGGAAGCCACGCACCTTTTTCTTTGTCACTAATGTCTTGCATTTATTGATACCTCTTTTTAATACTAGCGATTATAGTAAGCCCATATGTCAAAATCAATTGTTTTCACCCATAAACAAAAAATTGCTTTTGTGGCCAGCGGAGGAGCTGTTAAAGCGGCCTGTTTTCATATCGGCGTTTGCTTGGCTTTAGAGCGAAAAGGGCTGCATTTCATCGGTGGCACCGCCAAACAAAAAAAACCAGAGCCCCCACCTGCCCCTTTTATTGGTACCTATGTAGGTTCCAGTGCTGGATCTATTGTGACGTCTCTGCTCGCCTGCGGATATTCTCTTTCTGACATTATTCAATCTTTCTTGGATTCTAAAAAGGATAAGAAAAAGTTTCCCAAAATTGGCTACACCGACCTTTTTCACCTGGTTCGACCACAATTTCACCTTACAAAATACTTTCGAGCCATGTGGGAACGTAAAAAAGCATTGGCATCTGGGGGGATTGAAGCCTTTCTTAAAAATCATTTGGTTTTGGGAGGCATTTTTACAACCGTAGGCATTGAAAAATATTTAAGAGAAAAAGCTCTCCCTACCAATAAATTTGAAGACTTAATAGCTGATCTTTTTATTGTAGCTACGCAACTAGACTATTCTAAAAAATCTGTTTTTAGTAAATATAAGAATATAAAACCTCGCCCTGAACACCAAGCCGTTTATGAATGTTCTGCAAAAATTTCAGAAGCCTGTGCGGCTTCTACGTCCCTTCCTCCCATTTATCATCCCTACCCCTTAAAAATGAATGGCGAAATGGTGTATCATTATGACGGTGAAATTCGAGAAACTCTCTCTACACACGTGGCAAAAGATGTGGGGTGTGACTTGGTCATTGCCTCCTACACCCATCAACCCTACCACTATCGCCCTGAAGTCGGATCTCTTGCAGATTATGGAATCACAAACGTCATGATCCAAGCCATTTATCAAGCCATCGAACAAAAGATTCATACGTCTAAGAGGCTTTGGGAAAATAAAAAAATTACTTTAGAAACAGTCAATCAGTTTTTTAAAGATTCGGGGCTTTTGGATTCCAAACGAGCTGAGCTTTGTGCGCTTTTAGAAGAAAAACTTCAATTCAATAAAGACGTTGACTATATTTTTATTCATCCCCTTCCCAAAGATTATAGACTTTTTATGAGTGACCATTTTAATCTTTCAGAAAAATACATGATC
>JAHFEZ010000008.1:18477-30240 GCA_023248265.1 Deltaproteobacteria bacterium | reverse complement strand
TCATAGGTGCTTTTGAAAAAAATAGTGAAAAAATTTTATCTTTTACTCAGAGAGCTAAAAAGCAAGGAGCCCAGCTGGTGGTTTTTTCAGAGCTCTCGCTCGTGGGCTATCCCCCGCTAGATCTTTTAGATAAAGAGCATTTTGTTGCTGATAATCTTAAAGCTCTGAAAAATCTTATCCCCCGCATTCAAGATATCGCAGTGATTGTAGGTTTTGTGGATAAAAATACTCATAAAAGTGGAAAAAAAAATTTTAATACCGCAGCCTTGATTTCTAATGGAAAGATCGTTTCTAAACACATTAAGGCTCTTCTTCCAAGTTATGACGTTTTTGATGAAACCAGACATTTTGAGCCGGCTTCCTCTCACCACATTCAGCTCACCCAACTCAACCAAACACGACTTGCAATTTCTATTTGTGAAGATATTTGGAATGACAAAGATTTTTGGAAAAGACGCCTCTATACGTTTAATCCGCTTTCTATTTTGTTTAAACAAAAAAGTCGTTGTTTGATTAATCTCTCTGCTTCACCCTTTTCCGTTGGAAAGCACTCCTTCCGCTTAAAAATGCTCCAGGCCATTTCTAAAAAATATAAAATCCCTTCAATTTATGTCAACCAGGTTGGAAGCAATGACGAGCTTATTTTTGATGGAGGAAGCTTTGCTCTAAATTCAAAAGGGAAATTAATAGCTCAGTGTAAAGATTTCGAAGAAGATTTGGTTCTTCTTGATTTGGAAGCCCAAGAAGGGACACGCCATGAACTCTCTCATACAGACATTGAATCTGCTTTTAAAGCTTTGGTCTTAGGCATCAAAGATTATGTTCATAAATGTGGATTTTCAAAAGTCTTAATTGGGCTTAGCGGGGGAATTGATTCTGCCGTAACAGCAGCGTTGGCGGTGGAAGCCCTTGGACACTCCAATGTCCTTGGGGTTCTCATGCCTTCTCAGTACTCATCACAAGAAAGCCTTACAGATGCTCAAACTTTAGTTCGAAATTTAAAAATAAAATCTCTCACCATTCCTATCCATGAACTTTTTGAAACCTATCTAAAAAGCTTAAAATCCATTTTTCAAGATGAAAATACCAGCCTCACCCAAGAAAATTTACAAGCCCGCATTCGAGGAAATCTTTTGATGTCTCTTTCGAATCAATGGGGAGCCTTGGTTTTAACAACGGGAAACAAATCAGAACTTGCAACGGGATACTGCACTCTGTATGGAGACATGTCCGGGGGATTGGCCGTGCTTTCTGATGTGCCCAAAACATTGGTATATGAACTCGCCCGATATATGAATTCGCTTAAAAATGTAATTCCTGAAAATTCTATTACCAAAGCTCCTTCAGCAGAGCTCAGACCTAATCAAACAGACCAAGATACACTGCCTCCCTATGACCAACTCGATCAAATTTTAAAAGCCTATGTGGAGGAACATCGTCCGAGTTCTAAAATTGCAAAAACAGGAAGTGGCCTTCCTCCAAATCTTGTCAAAGACATCATCCATCGCATTGATCGCAACGAATACAAGCGCCGTCAAGCACCGCCCGGTCTTCGCATCACCCATAAAGCCTTTGGGATCGGCCGCCGCCTTCCTATTGCCCAACAATATCATGAGAAGTGACGTTTTCTGTCACCTGTTCAGAATATCAACGCTAAAAGAAATCTCCGTATTATTAAAATACAAGTAATTTCAATGGGTTAAATATATTATTTTTACGGCACCCAACTTGCAGTAATAAGGTCCATAAGGTCTAAGAAAAGAGGTTTTGCCTGTGTTAAGGATACTATTTAGAATAATTTTTTGGCTTAAAAATCTCCTAATGGGCGCGTGTTGCCTGGGTCTAGCAGCTTATGGATTTTATTGGCTGAATTTCACTCCAATAGACTCGCCTTTCGGACTTTTTGAGCTCTTAGATCACCCTAACAGCCAACATCTCCAAGAAAATTTAAAGGCATCTAAAAAAGAAAGACTTAGATTTCCAATGCCTTCAGCCATTTCAGACAATGACATCGTTGCTTCAGAACATGATGAAGGAAATGGAAAAATTAAAGACCTCAGCCCTGAAGTTTTAGATTATATCCTTAAAGATAAAGGATATCGTGTTTCAGATGAGTTTTCTATCCCTGAAGACTTAAGAAAACGCGTAGAGTTTTGGTTTAAAATTTATACCACCTATACCGTTTCCCACGCTGTCCTTCACGATAATGAACATCCTTGGATTGTTTATGAAGTTGTAAACTTAAACTCCGTTTACAATAAATATAAAACAGCAGCTCAACGCAATATGGCCAAGGCGGAGATGATTCGAAATGCTCGCTACACGTACAAAAACATCCTAGACCAACTGGCTCACCGCTCTAACTATATTTTTCTCTCTAGAGAAGAAAAAAGAATTTATGATCTTTTTAAAGATATCCCAGGCTCACGAAACCAAGTTTTTTCCAGGGCCAAAAATGACATTCGCTTACAACTGGGGCAGAAAGATTCTCTTTTGTATGGAATTAAACAATCGGGACGTTATTTAAAAGCCATGGAACATATTTTTGAAAAAGATAATTTACCCTTAGAACTTACTCGAATTCCATTCCTAGAATCTTCTTTTAATCTTAGTGCTTATTCTAAAGATGGGGCTTCCGGGATTTGGCAATTTATGTCTAAAACAGGAAAGGTATTTTTAACGGTTTCTTATGCTCAAGGGATTGACGAACGAAATCACCCGCTCAAAGCTACAGAAGCAGCTGCTCGCTTACTCAAACAAAATTATCAGGTGTTAAAAGACTGGCCTTTGGCAGTTACGGCGTATAACCATGGGCCGGGAGGATTATTAAAAGGCATTAAGAAAGTAGGAGATCGAAATTTAAATGATTTGATTGAAAAATATCACGATCCTTATTTTGCTTTTGCTTCAAAAAATTTCTATAGCTGCTTCTTAGCCGTGGTCCATGCCGAGCGCTATCAAGATAAAGTTTTTGGATATGTTGAAAAAGAAGAACCCTTGGAACATGAAGATATCGAGATCAAATACTCTATGCGAGTCAAATATATTATGGAGCTCTGTGGGCTGACACAAAAAGAAGTTAAACTCTATAACCCTGATCTTCGAAGTAAAGTATTAAACTCGCAAGCCTATCTACCTGAAGGGTACTTCTTAAAACTTCCTAAGGGAAAAAAGAAACATTTACTGGCTTTCTATCAGGAAGTGGAAGAAACCAATCGTATTCTAGACGAAACACTGGGCAAAGAAGAGTAAGGGGCACCTCTAAAAACTACCCATCTGCTGCGTTGCCCTACTAAGGTTTCTCAAAGTTCAATGGTAAAATAATGGACAATTCCTGGCGAAAGTTTAACCGTAGAACTTCCTATAAGTTCTCCATCTTGATAAATATAAAGTTTGTGTTTGGTGGGGCTGGCATTCCACAATACAAATTTTCCATTTTCGGTCGTTGAAAAAAGAGTAGCATCAGGAATAGAAACAAGTTCTAAATTTCTCTCATAAAATATTTTTTGGATATCGGCGGACATAATGACAACCCGTGATAACGGGGCTCCTCCTTTGAGCACAGTTGCAAAAAGAATAGATCGAGAAGAATCCCGCTCTCCTAAAAGAAAATCATACCCTTGAGTAAATTTGGTTGATGGGGAAAGCACGAACATCTGCCGATTTTTGTTTCCAAGAATTTGAACAGGAATTTGAATAGTTACAAATCCTGCCTTTTCAAAAATTAAATGGTATGTGGCCTTTTTTGATAGTCCTTTAATTTCAAAAAAACCTTTTTCATCGGATTGAACATGTTCTTGTGTCTCGACGACCCAGATATCTACGCCAGAAATACCTGGAATAGCTGGATTTGAAGATGTTCCTACATACTCATCCATAACTTTTCCAAAAAATATTGTTTGATATTGCTCGACGTACCGCGCCGTTGGAATCATAGAAATTAAAAGCCTCTGAATTCCTTCTTTAGGAACAAAAAGAGGATTTTGAGAGTAAGCTCCCACATACAGAGGTTTTTCCTTTTGGCTATCTGTAACAGCATAAATCTTAGCAATGAGATATCCTGTTGTTTCCACAGGAAGCTTTAGCAAAAACTCAGAGTCAGCTCGTAGCTCTTGAGATGCTAGAACCGTAGATAAGTCATCATTTAAACCGCTATCTCCAATTTGATCATAAAAGGATACTTCTGCAAAAAATTGTGATCGATCCAAATCTGGCCATTCCAAAGATCCCTGAACATCAGCATAGTTAAGATACCCCTGAGTATCTACTTTTTGAGTATTCAAAACAGTTAAATTACTTTGCTGCTTCTCACGCCAACCACTTAAAAAAGGATCTTCTTCTTTTTTGGCAATAATCTTTGGGGGAGCCTCTGGTAAATTTAGAGAGGAAGCTGAGGAAGGGGGATCTGAAGACGCCACAACGATAATGGGCTTGTCTTTTATTTTTTCATCTCTTTTGGGCTCTGTTTGGAAGAGCCAAGTTTCTGGAGATATTCCTGGAAGAAGAGGGTCTTCTTCGGCCTTTATTACTTGAATGGTTTCTTTTGCTATCCGCTCTAATGAATACTCATTTTGAATATCCAGTTTTTTGACATTGAGCTTTACAAACCTGAAAGAAGAATATGCAATCGTAATAAAAAAGGGCAAAAGAAGGGGTGCAGCTATAAAAAGAAAGACTAATTTTTTCTGAGTAGTCATGAAGAATAGCTTCAGTATAAACTAATTTTAAAAACGCCGTCAACTTTTTGCTTTCATTTACTCTCTTTTTTTTGATATATTTTCTATTGATGAAGAAATTGAGCGCCTTTGGTCTTATTTTATTTCTTGTTATGGGATGTTCCAGCACCCCTCGTAATAAAGGAGATTTGAATATCTACTCTGTGAATCAAGATATCAAGATTGCAGCTACATTTGCTGAACAAATAAAAAAAGATATGCCTATGCTCTACGATGAAAAGCTTACTGGCTATCTTGAGAGCCTGGGAGAAAAAATTGTTCAAAAATTTCCAGAGGAAATCCCCACCGAATATCATTTCCATCTTATTAAAGATTCCGAGGTAAATGCTTTTACAACAGGCTTGGGACAACTCTTTGTCTACTTAGGCTTGTTACATATTGTGGAAACCGAAGCAGAACTGGCTATGGTCATAGGACACGAAATGGGCCATGGCGTGTTTCGCCACGTCACCGAAAGTTTAACCAAACAACAAGGATTTTCGTGCTGTCTAACTATTGGAGCCAGCGCACTGGGGCTAGGACAAACCGAGGCAGAGTTGATCAACCTTTTTGGACAAACAGGGCTTCTCTATTTTGGTCGTAAAGCTGAGCTTGAAGCAGATCGCTTTGGAGTGGAAGCTATGTACAAAGCAAACTTTGACCTAAAGTATGCTCCTATGCTTTTTGAACATTTGATGCAACTTCAAAAAACCAAACCTGGATTGTTAGATAAGCTTTTATCCACCCACCCACCCCCTAAAGATCGGATTCCCCAGGCTCAACAAGAAGCAGCAAAATATGAACAAAAAGCAGGTGCCGTTGTTTCCTCCGATGCTTTTAAAGAAATGAAGCAGCAGCTTGAAAAATATCCCAATAAATACAAAAAATCAGAGCTTAGAGACCAACTTTTAGCCTTTCTGATACGTCATTCGCCAGACGCATCAGAATGATGACCCACTCCCCTAGCTTTGGGCCAGATATTCTGAGCTTTATTGAAAAAGAAACTCATCTTTCTTTTCAAACTCTCACCCTTCAAAAATTAGCTGGAGATGCTTCAAGCCGTCTTTACTGGAGAATTTCACACAAGAAAAAAAGTTGGATTCTTTTAGAAACAGAACCCTTTATCGATGCAAAAGATAGCTTTCCCTATATCAATATCCAAAAACATCTGAGTCAGCACCAAATTCATGTCCCTCAGATTTATGCTCTAGCTCCCTCTCTGGGAATTTTATTGATAGAAGACTTTGGAGATAATTCTTTAGAGAAAGTGGCTCAAAACCTACCCGCCAAACAATATGCAAAATATTATTTTTTAGCCTTAGACGAGCTTTGTAAAATTCACTTAGAGGCTTCCAAATCCAATCCACAGTGCCTGGCATTTGAGCTTGCATTTGACACGGAAAAACTCTTATGGGAATTAAATTTTATGAAAGAGAATTTAATTCAACGCCATCTCCATACCACGCTCTCTTCCCCTGAAGAGCAGACTTTGCAACAAGGATTCTTACAACTTTGTAAATATTTGGATGCCCAGCCCAGATACTTTACACATCGAGACTATCACAGCCGAAATCTTATGATTCAAGATGAAAAAATAGGTGTCTTGGATTTTCAAGACGCAAGGATGGGACCTTGCCAATATGATTTGGCTTCGCTTATTAAAGACTCTTATGTCCAACTGCCCCAGGAACTTCAAGAAGAACTCCTAAAATATTACCTTTTTCAAAAAAATAAACAGGAGGGCAAAAAAACAGATGTCAAAGAATTTCAAAAAACATTTAACTGGATGTGCGTTCAAAGAAATTTGAAAGCCATGGGAACCTTTGCTTATCTTCATGTGGAAAAGGAAAAGTCTGGCTACCTTTGCTACTTAAAACCAACTTGGAATTATGCAAGGGAAAACCTGGAAAAATTTTCTGAATTTAAAGAACTCTTAAAAATTTTATCTAACTGTTTTAAAGATTTATGATGATACCCTTGTCTCCATCAAAAAGGGGGTGGTTAAAGTGAGGGCCATGATTTTGGCCGCAGGCCTAGGAACACGCATGAGGCCCTTAACCTATCACCTTCCTAAGCCTTTGCTCCCCATCTTAGGAAAGCCCCTGATTCGATATGTGCTCGATGTTCTTAAAAAAGCAGGTATTCGAGACGTGATGGTCAATCTTCACCACTTGCCTCATGCTCTTAAAAAATATCTGAGATCCCAAAAAGATTTTAAAATCTCTTTTTCTTTGGAGCCCCAAATTTTAGGAACCGGCGGGGGGATTCTAAAAGCCAAAAAGTTTTTTCAAAATCAACGATTTGTTGTCATCAATAGCGACATCTTGACCGATGTAAACATTAAAAAAGCCTTGGCCTTTCACAGCCAAAAAAAATCTTTGGCCACGATGGTTGTTCGAAGAACAAACCCTCATGAAACCTATGAAGCCCTCGGAATTAATCGTGAAGGAAGAATTGTAAAATTTCGAACCAAAAATATTCATCCTCCCCTTATAAAAACAATGTTTACGGGTATTCACATTTTTGAACCTGAAATATTTCAATATTTCCCCAAAAATAACCTAAAAAATCACCTGAAAAATAACCCCAAAAATCAAAAGACATTTTGTATCAATACAGATGTGTATTCAAAGCTTGTTCAAAAAAAGAAAAATGTTTATGGATATCTCCACTTTGGCAAGTGGGAAGACATGGGTTCTCTAAATTTATATCTTGCGTATCACATGAAACACTTGAAAGGTAAGAAGAAGACTCAGTTTAAAAACAAACTCTTAAAATTATTTCCAGGAATAATTTTTCCTAAGAGTACCGGATGAGAAGCCCCCGTGACTTTGGGAATATTGCTGGCTTTGCCATGAATGGTTTCATATGCCATCAAAGCAAACGCCATCGCCTCGATAGCATTGCTATTGAGATGAAAATCTTCAAAACATTTAAGCTGGACCGAAGGAAGAAGCCTCTGAATCATTGAAAAGAGCGTTTTATTGCGTGCCCCACCCCCTCCCACAATGATTTCTTTAAGCTTAAATTTTGGCAAAATGATCTGCTGATAACTTCCTGCAATGGAATAGGCCGTAAAGGCTGTCACCGTTGCAATGATATCTTCTTTTTTTAGTTTCTTTTTAAGTCTTTGGGCCTTTTGAATAATTTTTTCAGCTAAAAATACTCCAAATTCTTCTCGTCCTGTAGATTTTGGTGGTTTTTTCTTAAAATAAGGATGCTTCAAAAGAGATTTTAGCAACCCTGTTTGAATTTTTCCTCGAGCTGCAAGCCTGCCCTCTTTATCGTAATCAAGTTTTTGATGGGTCAGTTTTGTCACCACAGCATCAATGAGCATATTGCCTGGACCTGTATCAAAGGCAATGACATCACTTATTTTTGACCCTGGAGCTATATAGGTCATATTACTAATCCCTCCAATATTTTGGACTGCCACGCCATAGTTTAAGGATCGAAAAAGCTGATAGTGCAAATACGGAGCCAAGGGAGCCCCATGGCCTCCGGCAGCCATATCGCGAGGACGAAAATCTGCAACGGTTGTAACGCCGGTTCTTTCGGCAATGAGGGAAGGTTCTCCAATCTGAAGCGTTGAGCCAAATTCAATTGGTTTAAGGCTTTTGGGTGGCAAATGTTTAATTGTCTGTCCGTGAGATCCAATAAGATCAATCATTGTTAAAGGGACATGGGCCAACTTTGTCAAACGAATGGCTGCTTGCGCAAACTCTTCTCCCAACTGAAAATTAAGTTTACAAATTTCATCCACAGCCAGCGCCTCATGTGAACTCGCTCGTAAAATCATATGCTTTAATTTTTTAGAAAACGGCGATGTCTGAAAAGCTTTGAGTCGAAGAAGAGGAAAACCATCATTCATTTCAATTTCAACTAAAGCGGCGTCTACTCCATCTGCAGACGTTCCAGACATAAGCCCAATGACATAGCTCTTCACAGGATGTTGAAAAAGCCTCATCTGCGTTGTTGCCCTCATCGGCTCTCCTTCGACGTACCACTTAAGTACGCCTCAGTCGCGCCTCCTCGGGCGCCTAGCATCTGAGTCTTTTTGAACATCCTGCCACCTGAAAAAGGCTTTTTGAACATCCTATTATTCTTTCTCTGCCTAAATTCCATTTTCATTTTTTTAAGCTGTGCTGGGTTTGAAAAAATATCATATCCTGTCAATGCCAAGGCACTGGCTGCCTGAATCATGCCTTTAAATCCCCCTGGAGCCAAAGCCGCTTTGGCAAAATCTAGTGTGTGACAAAATGCATGATCACAAATTTTAATCGAAGGATGAATGGTTGGAACAACTTGCCCTACATTTCCCACATCCGAAGACCCAATGCGTTCTGTCTCACTGCCTTGTTCATTTTTAACGTTAAGAAATTTGAGCTGCCGCTTAAAGATATTGGCAAGAGCCGCGTTTGGATGAAAAGGCTCATAGGCCAAGGGATTTAAGGCAAACTTTACCTTTGCTCCAATTTTTTTTGCTTCTTTAAGAGCAATTTTTTTTATTTTTCCAATGGTTGCCCGTGCATAGTCCATGTCTAAAGCTCGAACATAGTACTTGAGCGCAGCATGGGGAGGAATAATATTGGGCTTACTTCCCCCATCCGTAAAAATTCCATGCACACGTGAGTCTAGGCTTAACATTTTACTCATTTTTAAAATCTCTTGGTAACTATTCACAGCTGCATTGAGCGCGCTCACCCCTTTTTCAGGCTCGGCAGCTGCGTGACTGGCACGTCCAAAAAACTCAATATCAATTTCAATGAGCGCTAGCATTTTCTTAATAACTTCTGTCTTACAATCGGGGTGCGCCATCATGGCACAATCAAATTTATGAAATATTCCTTTTTTAGCTAGAATAACTTTGCCGCCGCCTCCTTCTTCCGCCGGACAACCCACAACAGAGATCGTTCCTGAAAAATTCATCATTCCTTTGGCCAGCGCAATGGCAGCAGCACAACTTGCTACACCAATCAAATTGTGTCCGCACGCATGCCCAATCCCAGGAAGTGCATCATATTCTGCTAAAAAACCAATCTTGGGACCTTGGCCTCGACTCATCGTAGCTAAAAAAGAAGTTTGAATGCCCCCCACACCTCTTTTTATTTTAAATCCATGCTTCTTAAGAAAGTGCGTTAGTTTTGCTTGAGCTTTGAGTTCTTGAAAAGCCAGTTCTGGATTTTTTCCAATAAACGTTGCTAAGGACTTCATCTCCCCAGATAGCTTTTGAATCTGGGCAACAACATCCTTTTTAGTCCCTCTTAACATAATGGCAAAATATTAGCATAAAGCGCACCAAAGATGCTATACTTTGCTAAGACGTGAAAACGTTTATTCTGAAGCGCCTTCTATTGCTGGTCCCTATTCTTTTTGGTATTAGCCTCATCGTTTTTTCTCTGATGCATCTTATCCCAGGAGATCCGGTTGATATTATCCTGGGAGAATCTGCCCAAGCCTCAGACAAGGAGCACTTAAGAAAGATGCTTCATTTAGACCAAAAAATCCATACTCAATATTTTCTTTTTTTAAAAGATATCACCAGTGGAAACTTAAAATCGATTCACTCTAGAAAAAGTGTTTGGCAAGAAATTGGAGAGCGCTTTCCAGCAACGGCAGAGCTCGCCTTTTGGGCGATGCTTTTTGCAGTCTTGGTTTCTATTCCTCTGGGCATGCTTGCCGCCCTTAAACACAAAACGCTTGTAGATAGTTTTTCAATGCTCATCGCACTGTTAGGAATTTCTATTCCTCATTTTTGGCTCGGCCCTTTGCTCATTCTCCTTTTTGCCTATACGATTCCCATTTTCCCTATTTCAGAAAGAAGTAATTTTTTGAGTGTTGTCCTTCCAGCCATTACACTTGGAACAGCCATGATGGCTCTTCTTTCGAGACTGACCCGAACCACCACGCTTGAAGTTATTCGAGAAGAATACATCAAGACAGCCCGCGCCAAGGGTCTTTCTGAAGAAAGAGTTCTTTTTAAACATGTCTTAAGAAATACTCTCATTCCTATTATCACCATTGCGGGAATCCAAACGGGCGCACTTCTTTCAGGCTCCCTCATTACAGAAACCATTTTTGACTGGCCAGGGATTGGAAGTCTTTTGGTGGAAGCTATCCAATCTAGAAATTATCCTTTGGTTCAAGGATGCGTCATTCTGATCGCCACTCTTTATGTTTTAATTAATTTACTAACGGATGTTTTATACGCTGTAGTAGATCCGAGGATTCGTCTTCCATGAAACTTTCTGGATCAACAAAAATAGGACTTTTCATTATCATAGGATTTTTCTTTATCGGACTCTTGGCCCCTCTCCTAGCCCCCTACGATCCCAAAGGTACCGACATTAGCTTTCGATTTTCTCCACCCTCGTCCCGCCATTGGCTCGGACAAGATAAGCTCGGAGGAGACATCACCAGCAAAATTATGTATGGAGCTAAAATTTCTCTCACGGTGGCCGTGACAGCCACTTTTATTTCTTTATTCATTGGCCTTGTTTTGGGCTCTATGGCGGGTTATTTCGGAGGAGCCTTGGACGAATGCTTGATGCGCTTGGTAGACATTCTTTTAGCCTTTCCAGGACTTCTTCTTGTTTTTGCGCTCGCCGCTTTTTTAAAACCCAGCCTCTCTAATGTTGTCTTGATTTTCTCTTTAGTGGGATGGACAGGTTTTGCACGTGTGAGTCGTGCCCAAGTTTTGGTGGAAAAAGAAAAAGAGTTCGTCCAGGCTATTCGCTCTTTAGGAGCTTCCCATATCCACATTTTGACCCAGCACATTTGGCCCAACATTATTTCTCCCCTCATTGTCCAGGCTTCCTTTGCCATGGGTGGCATTATTATTGGAGAATCCAGTTTGAGTTTTCTAGGTATTGGGGTTCCACCGGACCATCCCAGTTGGGGTAATATGCTTTTTTTAGCCAAGCAATCGGCGTTTCAACCTGCTTTTGTCGCCATATTTCCAGGACTTGCCATTATGCTTACTGTTTTAGGATTTAATTTTGTCGGAGAAGGGCTAAGAGATGCTTGGGATCCCAAACTGAAAAAATAG
>JAHFEZ010000008.1:0-18467 GCA_023248265.1 Deltaproteobacteria bacterium | reverse complement strand
CTGAAATTGAATACCAAAAAATAGTCGCTGAGCATCTTCTTCTTTGCTATACTTAAAAAACTTATGAAGCTAGACCAAATCCGAAGACGTGTGGGACAGATGTTTATGGTGGGATTTGAAGGAAAATCTGTCACCGATGATCTTAAAAAATTGATTCAAGATTATTACATTGGAGGCGTTGTTCTTTTTGAACGAAATATTGAAAGCCCCGCTCAAGTTGCAACGTTGACCAATGAAATTCAATCCTTAAATTCCAAAACTCCCCTTTTTATTGCTGTAGATCAAGAAGGAGGTCGTGTACGACGCCTCAAAGAACCTTTTACCGATTTTGGAACTCCTCAACAATTTGCAAAATTGGACTCTCCCAAACTTACCTTTGAAGCCGCGTTTGCTATGGCCAAGGAACTCCGGGCTGTGGGCATTAATTTTAATTTTGCACCGGTTGTAGATGTTCATACCAATCCCCAAAATCCTATCATTGGAGATCGCGCTTTTAGTTCTGATCCCGAAATAGTTTCTAAAATTGCTTCTGGGTTTATTCGCGGTCTTCAGCGAGGTGGAGTTATTGCGTGCGCAAAACATTTTCCAGGCCATGGGGATACCCATAGCGACTCTCATCTAGAGTTGCCTATTGTAAACCACTCGCTAGAGAGACTTCAACAAACCGAGTGGCTTCCTTTTGAAAGAGTTATTAAGGGGGGCGTGGAAACTGTCATGACCGCCCATATCTTAAATCCAAACTTAGACCCTGAGCTTCCAGCAACTCTTTCCAAAAAAACACTTGACTACCTAAGGGGGCTCCTTCGTTTTTCACGCGTCATTATCACAGATGATTTAGAAATGAAGGGAATTTCTGATCATTACTCCATTGAAGATGCCACGCTTAAAGCTCTTGATGCTAGCGTTGATATTATTTTGATTTGTAAAACCCTGGAAAAGCAAATTTTAGCTATTGAGAAAGTTTTAAGAGGCGTTTTGGAGCTCAAAATTCCTGTCACACGGATTGAAGAAAGCTCTGAACGAATCACCAAGGTCCGAAATCGCTATATTGTGCCTTTTACCCCCGCGGATCCACAAGCCATCGCTCAAGTCGTGGGCTGCGAAGAACACCAAAACATCGCCAAGCAACTTTTGGCATAAATTCTATTGCTGCTTGCGTAAGACTTTTCCTGCGCACTTGCCTGTCTGTTTTCCTTTTTCTAGGGCGCAGATGCCATTGACAAAAACATATTCAATGCCTTTGCAATAATGGAAAGGATCTAGAAAATCCGATGTGTCTGAAATTTTATCTAAATTAAAGAGGACAAGGTCAGCAAAATATCCCTTTTCTATCTTCCCACGTCCTTTTAAATGAAATCGCTTGGCGGGTTGCCACGTCATTTTGTAAATGGCTTTAGATAAATCCAAAAGCTTTTCTTCTTTTACATATTTTCGGATCACTCTGGGAAAGGTTCCAAAAATCCGGGGATGAGGCCTTCCTTTGGCCAGGGGGCCTTTTATAGAACGACACCCGCTATCGGAAGCTATAAAAATATAGTCTTTGTTTAAAAAACTTTTCAGATTGTCTTCAGACATCGTAAAATAAATGGCTGAAATTGCGGCTTCCTCTTCAATTAAAAGATCAAATAAAAACTCAAAAACATCCTTTTTGGCTTTGCTTGCAGCTTGCTGAATGGTTAAACCTTCAAAAATTTTATTTTTTTGAGACATGACTTCCATAATAAGGACTTTATTCAAATAATCTTCTTTTGGAGGATGTATCTCTAAAATTTCTTTTTTAATTTTTTCTCTTTTCTTGGAGTCCTTGAGTGTTTGAACCACCCCCTTGGCACCACCCTCAAACGTCCAATCGGGCAAAACCTGCATAAGCCCTGTTTGAGATGCGATATAGGGATAACGATCACACTCCACATCAATGCCTTCTTTTTGACAACGCTCAATTAAACTAAAAATTTCTTGGATTTTATACCAGTTTCTCTGGCCCGAGGTTTTAATATGAGAAATTTGAACCGGAACTCCTGTTTTTTTTGCTGTTTCTAGTACTTCTTGAACAGCTTCCACCACTTTATCGCTTTCGCTTCTCATGTGAAACGTAAAAATACCCCCCGCTTCTTTACAAGCCTTGCCCAGTTGTAACACTTCCTCCGTATTGGAATAGCACGCAGGTGGATAGATCAGGCCTGTGGAAAGCCCCACTGCTCCCTCTTTCATGCCTTGCTCTAGGCCACAAATCATGGAGGTCATTTCTTTGGGAGTGGCGGGTCGATTTACAGAGCCCATCGTAGATTGGCGAAGGGTGTTGTGTCCAATCAGCTGCCCATAGTTTACAGCTATTTTTTCTTTCTCAAGCCTTTGAAAATACTCTTCAAGCCGACTCCACCCTAATTTTAACTTATAATATTTTTGATACTCTTCTTCCCGACGCTCTTTGGCCTCTCCCCAAATCGGAGCAGCTGCGTAGCCGCAATTGCCCCCAATTTCTGTTGTCACTCCCTGAGTAATTTTGCTATCCGCAGTGGGATTGACCAAGAGAAAGTAATCAGAATGGGAATGGATATCGACAAACCCGGGGCATAAAATAAAATTTTTGGCTTCGATTATTTTTTTTGCTTTTTCTTGAATTTTACCAACTTGAGTAATGACATCTTTTTGGATGCCAATATCCCCAATAAATGGCTTTCCCCCTGTTCCATCATAGATTGTGGCTCCTCGAATTATGATATCCAGCATAAAAAAAACTTAGCATTCTCGAAATCTGTTTACAAGTTATCATTGTATTTTTGTCATTGCATTTTGATATGGGCATTTGATATAGTATTTTTGCATTTCAAAATTTGCCTTACCTTTCGATGCTTAGAATTTAAAAATTAGAATTAAAAGCAGTTAAACCAGTAGTTTAAAAATAAGGAGATGTTATGAGAAAAAGCTTCCTCCTCTGGTTTTTGATGTGCTTTTTAGTTCCTCTTTCTTCTGTTCAGGCCAAATCACGTTCGTATAAACCCAATCAAGTGATTGTAAAATTTAAACAAGACCGCCTGACACTTCAAAGCTTTGATCTTCTTTTAGAAGATGTGCAGGCAGAACAAATTTATTCTTCACAACTTTTGCCTGAGTTGAAGCTTATTACATTTAAAAATCATTCTTTAGAAGAGGTTTTAAATCTTCTAAAGCAACATCCCGCAGTAGAATATGCAGAACCTAATTTTGTTATCCATCTGTTTGATGGGGATGGGGATGATGACAATGGGCAGTTTCCATGGCCCTTTCCATTTCCTCCTCCTGCAGATGGAAAGTTTCCCTTTCCTTGGCCTCCCGGGGATGGGGGTGGTGGTAAACCTCCTTTCCCTTGGCCCCCAGGTAATGGTGGCGGTGGCGGCGGTGGTGGAAGCACCCAAGATCCTGCACCTGTAACTCCTCCAGATAAAATAGATCCTCAAGAAGACCCCGATCTTAACCAAGCGTGGGGAATTCAAAAAATAGGAGCTCCTCAGGCGTGGAAAAAAACCGTGGGCTCCAAAGATGTTATCGTGGGCGTGGTAGATACGGGCGTGGACTATAATCACCCAGATCTTTCTTATAATATCTATCGCAATCCTAACGAGATTGCTGACAACAAAATCGATGATGATCACAATGGATTTATTGATGATGTGATTGGGTGGGACTTTGTTCACAACGATCACCTCCCCTTTGATGACATGATGCATGGGACCCATGTCTCTGGCACCATTGGTGCTGTTGGAAATAATGGTGTGGGTGTTTCAGGTGTCAATCAATATGTGACAATCCTGGGTGTCAAAGCTTTTGATGCCCAAGGATCAGGAGAAGTAGCCACGGCCATTCAAGCCATTGAATACGCCGTTATGCAAGGGGCTAAGGTTCTCAATAACAGCTGGGGAGATTCCGAATTTTCGCAGGCCCTAGAAGATGTCATTGGAGAAGCAGGCAAAAAAGGAGTAACGGTTGTATGCGCTGCAGGAAATGAGACCAACAACAATGATAAAAAAGCTATGTATCCTGCAAATACCGATAAAGAAAACGTGATCTCCGTAGCAGCCTCTACCCAAGCAGATAAACTGGCCTTTTTTTCGAACTTTGGGAAAAAGACCGTACACCTGGCCGCACCCGGAGAAGGCATTTATAGCACGGTTCCAAACAACCAATACGACACCATGGATGGGACTTCTATGGCCTCTCCCCATGTGGCTGGAGCTGCAGCACTTCTTTTATCTATAAAACCTGAGCTTTCTCCAAAAGAAATTAGAAAACTGCTCATGGATTCTGTAGATAAAATCCCTGCTTTTGCCACTAAGACCGCCTCTGGAGGCCGTCTTAATGTTGCCAAGGCAGTAGAAAAGCTGAAGTAGCTCCCCATTACTGATCTTAAAAATTGACCCTAAAACATGGGCCATGATAGAGATGGCCATGTATGAATTATAACATTCAATGTTTGTGCGGCAATCCGTCTCAGTTTAAAAAGCTTTTTTCTGGAAGCCATAAGCGTAGTCTTTCAACACAAAAAAAGAAAACTAAGTTTAAATTCTCCATCATTCAATGCATAGATTGCTCTTTGGTTCAAACCTATCCCAGACCCTACGAAAATTCGTTGGAAACAGACTGTTATCAAGAAACTAATGATGTGAACGATCGTGTTCGACAAGTAGATACTTTTAGATACTATGCCTCTTCCATTCTCGGACAAGTTTCTGAATTTAAAAATAAAGGTACATTCATCGATATTGGGGCAAGCATTGGGGTTTTGGTCCATGAGGCTCAAAAAAGAGGATTTGAAGCTTTTGGAATAGAGATTAATCCTTATGCTGCTGCCAAAGGAAGAGAACTATTTGGTATCAAAATTTTGGAAGAAAATATTTTCACCCTATCTCTACAACCCTCCATCGCTGATGTTATTGTTATTAGCCATACCCTAGAGCACATAGAATCTCCAGTTCCATTTTTAAAACGAGTAAAACATCTTTTAAAAACGGATGGATTACTTTATATTGCCGTTCCTAATTTTGATGGCTATATGGTCAAATTTAAAAGAAATCAGTGGGCCGGTTTAGATCCCATGAGGCATTTGTGGCAATTTACACCCCTGACACTTGCTCACATCCTTGACCAAGCTGGATTTAAAGTAAAAAAATTTATTCTAAATGAAAACATGGACCAATATGTTTATGAATTATCACGAGACAATTTTATTGTTAAAAGGATCAAACAATACCTTCTTAGCAGATCACTTCAGTTAAATAGAGGAGACAATCTCATTTGCATAGCCGAACCCACTAGTGGGCCGAACCTTTAAGCTAGCTTTTGTTTAGGTTTTTTGGCTTTCTCAATAATTTCTTCGGCCATTCTATCAGCAATGATAAATGGAAGCTCTTTTTCTTTGCCAGAACGGTGAATAATTTCAATCATCGTTTGATAAATGTGTGCAACCCGGTCATAAGCTCTACTTTTGCTGTACCCCCTCACTTCTTCAGCAATATTAATAATGCCTCCCGCGTTGATCACATAATCCGGAGCATAAAAAATTCCTCTTTTTGTAATTTCATAGCCATCTTGTGGGGTGGCCAATTGATTATTGGCTGCACCAGCAATGACTTTGCATTTAAATCTCGGGATAGTTTGGCTATTAATAACTGCTCCTAACGCACACGGCACAAAAAAATCACATTTCACATCATAAATAGCTTCAGAGCTTACAACCTTTGGACTAAATTTTTCCAAGCAACGATTGATGGCATGTTTATTCACATCACAAATTGTAAGCTTTGCCCCTTCAGCATGAAGACTTTGGACCAAATCATATCCCACAGAACCCACTCCTTGAATGGCAAAACTTAATCCATCCAAATGGAGTTTTCCCAGTACCTCTTTGGCCAAAGCCCGAATGGCCTGTAACACTCCAAAGGCAGTAGCTGGAGAAGGATCTCCACTAGAATTTTTGGTTCCTTCCACCCCTAAGATATGTTTTGTTTTTCGAGAAATCACTCTTAAATCTTGGCTACCAATTCCCACATCTTTCGCACAAATATAACTTCCCTGGAGCGTATTGATAAACTCCCCAAACCGCTCGAGCAGCTCTTCTGTTTTTAATTGAACTGGATCCCCTATGATTACACTTTTTCCCCCTCCGAAAGGAAGGTGACTGATGGCTGATTTATAGGTCATCCCCCGAGACAAGCGAAGGACATCCTCCAAAGCATCTTCTTCATTGGAATAGGGATAAAAACGCACCCCGCCTGTTCCTGGCCCCAGAGTAGTATCATGCACAGCAATAATGGCTTTGAGTCCGACTTTTTTGTCGTTACAAAACACCACTTTTTCAAAGTTATTTTTATTAAGCTTTTCAATACCTTCCATAAAAAGCGCGGCCATCCTAGCAAGGCTTTTTTTTAAAAGCTACATAAAAATATTGACGCTTTATTCCTAAGAGAGCTAAAGTATGTGCAGTTGTGTTTTGCTCCCCGCGTTTGGCGGGGATGACACAGGAGGTGTTCCCATGAAAAAGTTTCTTTTCTTAGCTTTCCTATTTTTTGCTTCACCTGTCTTGGCTGATCAAATCCAATTGGCCTTGGTTACAGCTTCTTCCTATGGGGAAGCGATTGAACAGCCCTATCTGGTGCAATGGGTCAACAGTTATTCAGGCTATCACACTTTCCTCAAGGAATATGTCGCCGCCAAAGCTCTCTATGACAAATTGGAAATCCAACTTCACCAAGGTGGAATCAGTTTGGAAGCAGGCGTTCCTGGCTTTATGCGTTTGAATAACAAATTTTTGATTCTTTTCGAAGACCAAAATTAAAATGTCAAAAGCATGCTAGCAACACCCCCATAACAAAGGTTCGTAGTAGCATTGAAGGTAGGGGATCCTTTATAAAGATCGCCTGGTAAAAAAAATCCTGTCGTTACTTTAAACTTTAAATTTTCTAAGAAATTATACCACCCTGTCACATCTACTTCATTGCCATAATTTTTATTTCCACCAGATACCAAAGGCAGAGGCGCACGAGCCGTAGCATAATTTAGATTGGCCCCAATTCTTTGGTTAAACGTATAATTGCCCCCTAAATTGAAGTAATAGGCTCCAAAAATCGTATTGGTATAAGGATCCGAGGCTGCAGAAACTCCTGTTTGTGTTGAAATCGCTCCTAATCCTTGATTAAACATCAAAAAAGCAATGTCATAGTTTCGATCAAAGGCAAAAACTGTAAGCCTTCCTGCTTGGCTTACATCGGGCGCTGAAGCATACCCCAGCTTTAGAGTGCTACTAATGACTTCTGTCCAATCATAACTGAGTTCCGAAGCAACGCCCAGTTGAAAAGCTGTATTGCTCTTGGCTGTCCCGGGAGCCCCCAGGGTCGTCACTGCCTCCAGTCCTGCTTTGAGTTTTTTGATTTTCTTAGTTACATATGCATCAAAAAAGTTAAGTTTCACAAAATTATCCGCATGCCGCATAAAAGTATAAAGAAGTCCTAAATCAAAATCTTTTTCAGGATCATTCCAATGGGCATAGGTTTCATAAAGATTTACATCGTCCTTTGTAGAATTAATAGTTCCTTCAGCAATTTTGCTGTATAAAAGTCCTAGCTTAATGTTTCCCAAGCCCAGTTCATAGGCAATAGAATCTGTGCGATCTCCAAACTTGTCTTGTGGCTTCTCCCCAGAGTTATAGCGAATACCCAACCCCCATTGTCTGGGTTGACGTCCAATTTTTAAAATCCCCCAATCACTCACATATTCCAAAAATGCTGTCTTAATGAGGAAGTTACTATCCCCCGTCGTAACCGTAGATTGCCCAAATCCACTGATTCCCCCATCCAAAGCTCGTGGTAGAGTTCCTACAGTAGGCCCATAGTTATTAGCATCCGTAGGAAGTTGTCCTAGACGAGCCCCTTCTTCTTGAGACAAAGTGGTGTTAGGTGTCACAAACGCATCAAACATGGCATGTAAAGACAGCCGATCTGTAATGCCTAACGAAGGCTTCATACGAAGTTTAAGCGTAGAATAGACACGATCATTTCCAGTTCCGTTATCAGCAGCACTGTGTTTACTTAAGTCTGCTGTGCTAATGCCTGTGCCTTCCACTAAAAAATAATTATCATGCCAATACAAAGAAAAGTCACAAAACGCAGGCAGAGCTACAAAAAGAGAAAAGAAAATTAAAATGAAATGAATTTTTTTTACTGAAAACACGAATTGAAGAAGTAGCATAAAAAAGATGAAGCATCAAGGCAAAAGCGTCAACAAATTTGAGTGCCCCTATTTACTCAAATTTTCATGGATTATTAATTTAAAGTGAGCGTTTTAGTCCATGTCTTCTGGCATATGAGCTGGCTGTTTTCTCTCTTCTTTAGGTTTTTCAGCCACCAAAGCTTCTGTTGTTAAAAGAAGTGAGGCCACACTAGCTGCATTTTGAAGAGCACTGCGTGCTACTTTGGTTGGATCAATAATTCCTGCTTTCCAAAGATCTGTATATTCTTCTTTGGCTGCATCAAATCCAAATCCGTCTTTTCCATTTTTCACTTTGTCCACTACAATAGATCCTTCCACTCCTGCATTTTCAGCAATTTGTCGAATGGGTTCTTCTAAGGCCCTCTTTACAATATCCACACCCGCTTGTTGGTCTTCGGAAAGCTTTAACTTACTCACTGCAGGGACAGTTCTTAAAAGAGCGACTCCACCCCCAGGGACAATGCCTTCTTCAACCGCTGCTCGCGTGGCATTTAATGCATCTTCAACGCGATCTTTTTTCTCTTTCATTTCAATTTCTGTAGCAGCCCCCACTTGAACAATAGCGACCCCTCCGACTAATTTTGCCAACCTTTCTTGAAGTTTTTCACGATCATAATCAGAAGTTGTTTCTTCAATTTGGGCACGAAGTTGTTTGACTCGACCTTCAATTTCTTTTTTGCCTCCATTTCCATCCACTACCGTTGTATTATCTTTATCAATGGTGATGCGTCTGGCTTCCCCCAGTTGATCTAATTCTACACTTTCAAGTTTTACCCCTAAGTCTTCAGAAATGACTTGGCCTCCGGTTAAAATAGCAACGTCTTCCAACATTGCTTTTCGTCTGTCCCCAAATCCTGGGGCTTTTACCGCAGCAATTTTAAGTGTTCCTCGAAGCTTATTGACCACCAAGGTTGCCAGGGCTTCCCCTTCCACTTCTTCTGCGATAATCAAAAGGGATCTTCCCGCACGAGCCACTTGCTCTAAAAGAGGAAGAAGATCTTTCATGACAGAAATTTTCTTCTCACACAAAAGAATATAAGGACGGTCCAAAACCACTTCCATGCGTTCTGGATCAGTTACAAAGTAAGGAGAAAGATATCCGCGGTCAAACTGCATCCCTTCGACAACCTCTAAAGTTGTCTCCATGCTTTTGGCTTCTTCAACCGTAATCACTCCTTCTTTGCCCACTTTATCCATGGCTTCTGCAATAATATTTCCAATGGTTTCGTCATTATTGGCAGAAATTATTCCGACTTGTGCAATTTCTTTTTTATCTTTGGTGGGTTTGCTCATTTTTTTAAGCTCTTCGATGGCCACTCCCACAGCTCGATCAATCCCTCTTTTAATCCCCATGGGATTGTGGCCGGCCGCAACCAGCTTGGATCCTTCTCGATAAATGGCTTGGGCAAGAATCGTAGCTGTTGTGGTTCCATCTCCTGCAACATCACTGGTTTTAGAAGCCACTTCTTTAACCATTTGAGCACCCATATTTTCAAATCGATTTTCAAGTTCAATTTCTTTGGCTACGGTCACGCCATCTTTGGTGATGGTAGGAGCCCCAAAACTTTTTTCAATCACAACATTGCGACCCTTAGGTCCCAAGGTAATTTTCACAGCATCTGCAAGTGTATTAACTCCCTTTAAAATACGATTGCGAGCAGCTTGATCAAAAATAATTTCTTTTGCCATTTTTATATCCTCCTTATGATTAGATTAGCGCTGAACGACACCTAAAATATCTTCTTCTTTTAAAATCAGATGTTCGCTGCCTTCCAGTTTAATTTCTGTTCCTGAGTATTTCCCAAATAAAATACGATCTCCTTTTTTAACGTTCAAGGCAACTACTTTCCCATTTTCCAACACTTTTCCTTCTCCCACAGCAACCACCTCTGCTTCTTGAGGCTTTTCTTTGGCAGTGTCAGGAATAATAATGCCCCCCTTGGTTTTGTTTTCTTCTTCTATACGTTTGACTAAGACTCGATCGTGTAATGGACGAATTTTCATATAATATCCCTCCTAAAAAATTTATTGAAAAACAGTCGCTAATATAGGGCTAAAGCCAAAAAAGTCAAGAGGTGCCAAAAAATTCGATTATAGAAGAGGCGAAATTAGAAGCGTCTTTTGGCGAGTTCTTCTTCGAAATATTTTTTATACAAAACTTCCCAGTCTTGAGATCCTTCAAGAACTTTTCGGCCTTGGGCATAAAGTTTTTGGCGGACGATCTGGTCAATTTCTTCGGCCGTGGAAAAATATTTATTCAAGGTACGCTTGATGTCTCGCAATGCCGCATCGTCATCACTAAAATCCACCATATCTTCCTTCCAAATACTATCTTGAAGGAGATGGGAGAGATGCGAAAGACGATCTTCACTGAGCATCATAAGATAAATCCTTTGTCTTTGGCAAGTTTTCGCTTGATCATTAAAAACATCTTTTGGCGATCTAAAGTAGGATCCGAATCTTGAAGACTTGCTTCCAAAATCTTTTTGGCCTCTTCATCAATAAGCTCTTCTTCTTTTAAATTCGCGTTGAAGATTTCCACAAGTTTTTGGTATACTTTTGCTTCTGGCGTTTTAAAAGTAATTATTTTTTTTTGTTTTAAGCTTTCTAAAATCAGACGGCAAGCTCGGTCGACTTGTTCTTGTTTAATTCTCATATTTCTTCTAAAGTAGATGAAGGACTTTAGAAGGTCAAGTTCTTATGACTAAGCTTTTAAAAATTCTTACTTTTCTGACGATACCTTTGAGTATAGGTCTCGTCATTTATATCGCTACACTTACACACCTTGTCACCCAAAAATTCTCTGGTCCCAAATGGGACATTCCTTCTAAAGTTTACTCTGATTCTTTGCACCTGTATCCAGGGATAGACATTTCTTCCATCCAACTCAAAGAACGGTTAGAGAGACTGGGCTATCAACAAACCTCTGAAACTGTCACACACTCTGGAGAATATCAGGTTCAACACGAGGAGGGTTCAAATCAAATTCTTTGGACTATTTATTTAAACGACTTTTTTTATCCTCTCAAAAACTTTGCGGGATTTCCTATCACTCTGGATATTATGGACAATCGTATTATCCATATCTTCAAAATATTCTTGGAAAAAAAACCAGACCAGGAGGAAGAAATTTTTCTTGTCGAATTAGAACCCGAACTTATTGCAGAGTTTTTTGAAGGAACGCGGGAGGATCGCCAAGTTGTTAAATTACAAGAAGTTCCTTCTGGTCTTTTAAATGCCATTATTTCTGTCGAAGATGCACGGTTTTTGGAACATGCTGGACTAGACCCCAGAGCTATTTTTCGAGCTTTTTTAGCAAATTTAAAGGCGGGAGCCATTGTTCAAGGAGGCTCTACCATCACCCAGCAATTGGTAAAAAATTTTTTTCTGACTCAAAAAAGAACACTCCTTCGAAAAGTGAATGAAGCCCTGATGTCTTTTATCGTAGAAAATCGTTATTCTAAGGATGAAATATTAGAAGCGTATGTTAACGAAGTGTATTTAGGCCAAAAAGGTTCTGCCGGTATTTATGGTGTAGCGGAAGCCTCTCTCTTTTATTTTTCAAAACCCCTTTCCAAACTGACCCTCGCAGAATGTGCCATGCTTGGAGGCATTATTCGCGGGCCTGGAGTTTTTTCTCCTTTTAAAAATAAAACCTTGGCTTTGAAAAGAAGAAATATTGTTCTTAAAAAAATGTTAGAAACCAATACTATTTTACCTTCAGAATATGAGCAAGCTCTTCAAGAACCTTTACGCGCCAAAAAAATCTCTGTCACCTCTAACAGCGCTCCCTATTTTGTTGATTTTGTACGCGCTGAACTCTTAGAAAAATATCCCTCTAAGGTTTTGACCACCCAAGGACTTAAAATCTTTACAACCTTAGATATGAGCCTTCAGCTTTTTGCAGACGAAGCTTTGCAAACCACTTTAAAGCAGCTCGAAATTCAGTTTCCCTCATTAAAAGAAGGACTGACTCCTGGAGAACGCCTTCAAGGAGCACTCATTGCTATTCATCCTCAAACAGGATTTATTCGTGCTCTGGTAGGAGGACGAGATTACAATGAAAGTCAATTTAACCGAATTATCCAAGCCCATCGTCAACCGGGTTCTCTTTTTAAGCCTTTTGTTTATTTAACTGCCTTTTTGGAAGATCCAAAATATACACTTGCTGCTCGGCTAAGCAATGAGCCTTTCACGTTTACCTATGATCGGCAAACGTGGGAACCCATGAATTATGAAGATAAAGAGAAAAAAGAAGAAAAAAAAGAAGTTTCGGCGCGAGAAGCCCTGGAACGATCAATTAATATTCCAACAGCGCGCTTAGCTACAGAGGTTGGAATTAAAAAACTTGCTAAAACAGCTCAAAAATTAGGAATCCATCCCCTACCCGCAGTTCCTTCCCTATCTTTAGGAAGTGCTGAGGTGACTCCCTTAGAGATGGCTTCTGCTTATTCTGTGCTTGCCAATGGAGGAATTCGCGCCATACCTCTTTCCATTAAACAGGTGGTTGGCCCAGATGGGGGAATCTTGGAAGGAAAATCCATTGAAATTCAAAAGGTCATCTCTCCAGAAGCATCCTTTTTGGTCACCTATGCATTAGAAGGAGTTCTCGATCAAGGAACTGGACGCGGTGCACGGCTTTTTGGTTTTAGTCGTCCTGCCGCTGGAAAAACCGGAACCACCAATGAATATATAGATGCTTGGTTTTCAGGGTATACTCCTGACCTGGTTGCCACAAGCTGGGTGGGTTTTGATAAAGAAAAAAAAGTGGGATTGACCGGAGCTCAAGCTGCCCTTCCACTTTGGACACGATTTATGATGAAGGCCACACAAAGCAAACCTGTCAGTGATTTTTTGGTGCCAGAAAACATACTATTTGAAGCTATCGACCCAGAAACAGGAGGGCTTTCTACTTCTAAATGTCCTTCCTCTTTTAAAGAAGCTTTTATCAAAGGAACAGAACCCAAGACCGTATGTGAAGTGCACAATCCTAAGAAGAAAAAAAGATGAAACTTAGAACGCATATTAAAAGTGGTAATGAGTATTTTCTGATGGAAGCTCTCGGAGCCCTGTTTGGTTTGGTCGCCGAAAGAAAGTGAATTAAACATGGAAATATTTTTTAAATTCACTCAGACACGCTATCAAATTTCCCTGCGAGAAATTTGCGCTCGCGCTCGGCCTCGCTCCTTCGTCGCTCCGCTCCTCAGGCCATGCCCGCTCGGCCTGCGCGACGGTCTTCGTGAAATCAAAAAATATTTCCATGTTCGATTTATTTTTTTATTCATTCTTCTATTGTCAGTTTTTGGTTGTGCACTTTTTAGACCTGCGGTTTCCACAGATGATCCCTTGCTAAACTTCTACCCGGACACTCCCCCGGCGCATACACAGGCGGCCTTAAAGCTTACGGAAAAAGCACGGGAAGAACTCCGCGCAACACACTATGACGTGGCCACAGAACATCTTCAAAAAGCCCTCATGATTGATCCCCAGTGCCCGTTTCCCTATTACTTCTTAGCCGTTATTTCTCATCAGGCGGGTGATTTCAAAAAATCCAATGGCTTTTTAGAAAAAGCCAAACAATTGTCTTTTCCTTTTCCGTTTTGGAGAGCTCAAAGCTACACCTTATCAGGCCAAAATTTTGAAAGCCTGGGAAATAAAAAAATGGCTCGGATGGAAATTAAAAAAGCTAAGGAAATTGATCCCAACTTATGATAAGGGAGCCTGCATATGGATGTTAAAGACACCTTAAATCTTCCCAAAACAAGCTTTCCCATGAAAGCCAATCTCCCTCAAAAAGAGCCCCAAATTCTTAAAAAATGGTACGAAGAAAAACTTTACGAAAAAATTATTCAAAAAAATAACGCTTGGCCCAAGTTTATTTTTCATGATGGCCCCCCCTATGCGAATGCCAATATTCACTTAGGAACGGCGATGAATAAAATTTTAAAAGACTTCGTTGTCCGATTTAAAAATATGACTGGATTTCGATGCGAGTTTGTCCCAGGGTGGGACTGTCATGGGCTGCCCATTGAACTACAAGCTACTGCCAAACTTAAGCCCGAAGAAAAAAAAGATCCCCTTGAGGTTCGAAAGCTCTGCCGAGCGCATGCTGAAAAGTACATAAATGTTCAGCGCGAACAATTTAAAAGACTTGGGGTTTTAGCAAACTGGGATCATCCTTATCTTACCATGAGTTTTGATTACGAAGCTATCATCGTCCGAGAACTTGCCACCTTGGCTTCTAAAAAACTCCTTCAGAAGGGGAAAAAAGTTATCCATTGGTGTGCCCAGTGTAGAACTGCACTTGCCGAAGCAGAAATTGAATATGAAGAAAAGGAATCCCCTTCTATTTATGTAAAATTTCCTCTGACCCCAGAGGCTCATCAAAAATTTTCCCAAAAAATTCCTGCACTCAAAAACGAGTCTGTGTCCATTCTCATTTGGACCACAACCCCATGGACTTTGCCTGCAAATTTGGCCATTGCGCTTCATCCAGAATTTACTTATGTGGCTGTAAAAGTTAATAATGAAGTATTTATTTTAGCCGAAGGACTTTTAGAATCCGTCCAAAAAGAGTGTGGGATCTCAGGCCCCATCCTTGCTCAATTTAAAGCAAGCGAGCTCGTATCTCTTTACTGCCAGCATCCTTTTTTAAATCAAAAATCTCTCATTTTACTGGGAGATCATGTCACATTAGAATCAGGCACGGGTTGTGTACACACTGCCCCAGGACATGGAGAAGAAGATTATTATTTAGGATTAAAACATGGTCTTGAAATTTTTTCTCCCGTTGATCATCGGGGGTATTTCACTCAAGAGATGCCAGAGTACGCAGGCCAATTTGTTTTTGATACTAATGCTCCCATTATCCAAAGGCTTGCCCAAAGTCATCATCTCATCAAAGAAAGCAAAATCACACATTCTTATCCTCATTGTTGGCGATGCAAAAAGCCTGTTTTATTTCGAGCTACGGAACAGTGGTTTTTGCTCATGGACAAAAGCAATTTAAGAAAAGAAGCCCTAGAATGGATTTCTAAAGTTCGATGGATCCCATCGTGGGGGAAAAATAGAATTCAAAGTATGATAGAAACAAGGCCGGATTGGTGTCTTTCAAGACAAAGAGTCTGGGGAGTTCCTATCCCAGCCTTGTATTGTAAACACTGCTCTCAACTTGTTACAGATGCCAAATTCATGGCCTCTATTGCTGATCGGATTGAAAAAGAAGGCGCTGATTTTTGGTTTAAAGATTCTGCTCAAGAGCTGAGCCCTCAAGGATTGAGCTGTTCTTCTTGTCATTCTAAAGAATTTGAAAAAGAAAAAGATATTTTAGATGTGTGGTTTGACTCCGGGTGCAGCTTTTCAGCTGTTTTGGAACATAGAGAAAATCTTCACACGCCTGCGGATCTCTATTTAGAAGGCAGCGACCAACACCGAGGATGGTTTCATACCTCTCTTTTAGTTTCTATCGCCACACGAAATTGTGCTCCTTATAAAGCTGTCCTCACCCATGGCTTTGTCGTTGATGAAACGGGGAGAAAGATGTCAAAGTCTTTAGGAAATGTCGTTGAACCTGAAAAAGTCATTTCTCAATATGGCGCTGAAATTTTACGACTTTGGGCGGCTTCAGAAGATTACAGAAATGATGTCCGCTGTTCTGATCATCTTCTAACTCGGGTAGGCGAAATCTATCGAAAGATTAGAAATACCTGCAGACATATGTTGGCCAATATTTCTGATTTTGATCCTCAAAAAGACAGCATTCCCTACCAAGACCTTTTAGAAATCGATCAGTGGATCCTTTTAAAACTTCAGCACCTGACCGAAAAAATACGAAAGGCCTACGAAGACTATGAGTTTCATAGCGTGCTACACACCTTAAATAACTTTTGCGTTGTAGAGCTGAGCAGCCTTTATCTAGATATTCTAAAAGATCGTTTATATACTTTTGCCTCAAAAAGTGTAGAGCGAAGAGCCGCTCAAACAGCTCTTACAGAAATTTTAAACACAGTGACACAGCTTATGTCCCCTATTCTTTCTTTCACAGCGGAAGAAATTTATGAACATATTCCTGGAAAAAAAGAAGATTCTGTCCATTTGACCGCCCTCCCTCAAACTAATGAAAAATATTTAAACCCCAGCCTAGAGGAACGCTGGGCAAAACTCTTAGAACTTAGAGAAAACGTGTCCAAGGTTTTAGAAGAGATGCGAAAGTCTAAAGATATCGGAAATTCTTTAGAAGCCCATGTGATTTTACATGTCTCTCAAGAGTGGAAGACCCTCTTAGAAGAAACATCTTTTGATCTAAGCCACCTTTTTATTGTCTCTCAAGTCACACTTCAAGATGCTTCAAGCCTCAAGATTGAAGCTGTCAAAGCTTCTGGAAAAAAATGTGAACGATGTTGGATATGGAGCGAAAGCGTTACAGATAGTTCACACATGTGCACAAAATGTCAAAAACAACTTAAATCTTAAATAGGGACGTACCCTATTTATTATCATGGGTAAAGGTATAAAAGATCAGTAACACCACGCCTATTACAATGGTTGAATCTGCGACGTTAAAGGCTGGCCAGTGGTACTTATTAAACCAATGAAAATCCAAAAAGTCGATGACATAATTAAACCGAAGTCGATCAATAAAATTTCCTATGGCCCCTCCCAAAATCAAAGAAAGGGCCGTAATCATAAGAAGCTGTGTTTCTTGAGTCTTTTTAAATATCAACACAATAATGGTGAGCGCTATTAAAGGAATAATAATAAAAAAAGGAATTCTAAAACTTTCCGGAGCTCGTGAGAGCAGCCCAAAGGCAGCTCCTGTGTTTCGGATATAAATGAGATTAAAAAAGTTAGGAATTACTGTCAGAGATTCATGCAACTGAAAGTGGTGCGCCACATAAAGCTTTGAAATTTGATCCAGCGTAATCACAAGCCCTGCTAAACATACTAGGATGATATACTTACTTTTCATGCTAATAAAAAAGGGAGACGATTTCTCATCTCCCCTTTTTTAAACTACTTTCGATTTAATTTATCCCAAGTCAACCTTAAACCCTAAACGAAGTAGAGTGGCCGCAGGTACTCTTGTCCCTGTGGTAGGTATTCTTTTATAGTACGACCCAGGAAAAAAGAACCCTCCATCAAAAGTAAGATCGGTTACTTTAGATAATTTATATACCAAGTCCCAATCCAGCTCTTGGCCAAACTGTTTCCCTGTTGAGGCTAACCCCGCTGCAGGAAGTTTCATGGCTTGCGCATAGGCACCATTTAAAGATAGCAGCAATTTTTTGGTTAGGTCAAAGTCTGCCTTTGCGCGTAGCACAAAGCGGTTGGTTAACCCCGCATCTTGTTTTCCCAAAATAGGCGCTGTCAAAGCATCGGCAGGGCTTGAGAGCACATCGGTTAGATAGAAAAGATCCAAGAAAGGCATAATCTTGGCATACCAAAAAGCTGGTCCCATAAATTGCCAATCTATTCCATTCCACCTGTTCCCTGCTCCAACTGTTTTGACAGTTGCGGCAACAGCATCATCAGGCTCAAGTCCGCCCGGTTCTTCCCCACTTAAGATAATCGTTTCTAATTTAATATTCGAAGGAAGCCATTTAGAGGTAGAATCCAGGGCAAAATCACTTCCTAAGTTGGCTGCATAAGCAGATCGCTTTCGCCCCAAGTTCATATTTCCACTATCTCCTCCCAGTGTTCCAAATTGTAGGGCGGCTTCTGTATAGGTATTAATATTTTTAAGCCCCAAAAGTCCCTTCCCCCAATTCCACTCCGCTCTAGCTCCAGGAGTATACACTTTCGCACCTTCGAACATGACAGGCCCCGTAGCCGCTTGCTTATCCACCGAAGGCTCATCATCAATATTAGCAATAAAATAGACCTCGGTTAAAAGTCCAGAAAACACTTTATCCCAGGTATACCCCACATTCACAAAGGCCAGATGCTCATTATCTGCTGTTCCAATATTTCGATCACTATAGGGATTTCCTGCCTCCCCTGTGGTAGCTACTGCAAAGTTTCCAGATTCAACAAACGCACCTGCAATCAAAGCATATCCTAAATCAATATTTAGCTTATTATTGAGCAAATGCACTTTTGCCGTCACCGCATCAAAGGCATCAAACGCACTTTTTTCAGGCGCATATAAAGAACCCGGGGATGTTGCATTCACGGGTAAATTTCCCGCATTGGGTCTACCAAATTGTCCATCGTTTGACCCAGCAGTC
>JAHFEZ010000007.1 GCA_023248265.1 Deltaproteobacteria bacterium | reverse complement strand
GATTGAGGATGCGCAGAATAAGACAAAGGCATCGCTCCAAGTCCCATAATAACAAAAGTACTCATAATAACTATTTTTTTCATTTCGTTTCCTCCCTAATTCAAATTTCCTTTTTTGGGGTAGCCAGTATACTGGCAAAAGGTATGCCAATTTAATCTCAACTTAAAAATATGTCAAGAGGCAAAAATTACATAAGTAATTTCAATAAGTTACATATTATTCTGTTTAAATCCTCTCCAAATATTTCACACTATTTCATCATCTTTTATGTTCTATTATTAAACATAGATATCCCCATCTCCCAGTCTGTTTCCTAGAACAGAACATAACCTATTGAAATTAAATATGTTTTTAACCGTTGTTTAAGCACTATCTATAAATGCCTATAAAATAATCACGTAGAAAATATCGTCAGGGGGTTTTTCAGGGATTACATTGCCACTGCTTGGACACCTTGAAATCTTGCTTTAGAACCTAGATATTCTTCAATTCTTAAAAGCTGATTATACTTGGCCATACGATCTGTTCGACAAGCAGAGCCTGTTTTGATCTGGCCCGCATGGGTGGCTACCGCGAGATCCGAAATAAAAGTATCCTCGGTCTCCCCAGAACGATGGGAAATAATCGTCCGATATCCTGCCTTTTGAGCCATAGCAATGGTTGCCAATGTTTCTGTCAACGTTCCAATTTGGTTGAGCTTAATTAAAATTGCATTGGCCACCTTCTTTTCAATGCCTCGTCTTAAAATTTTAGAATTGGTCACAAAAATATCATCTCCCACCAATTGCACACGACGGCCTAATTTTTGAGTCAGTTGCGCCCATCCTTCCCAATCGTTTTCACCCAAACCATCTTCAATCGAAAGCAAAGGATAATTGGACAAGAGCCGCTCATAGAATTCAATCATCTCCAATCTATTTTTTTTCTGCGTTTTAGAATTTAAATAATAAAAATCTCCTTCCAAAAACTGACTGGCCGCACAATCTAGGGCTACCCAAATGTCTTTCCCCGGAACATAGCCAGATCGATCAATCGCTTCTAAAATTAAATCCAGAGCTTGTTCATTCGATTCCAAACTAGGAGCAAAGCCTCCTTCGTCCCCCACAGCCGTTGAGAGCTTTCGGTCTTGTAAAATCTTTTTTAATGAATGAAAAACTTCTATGCCTGCGCGAAGCGCCTCTGAAAAACTTTTTTGTCCCCCAGGCATAATCATGAATTCTTGAATATCTAAATTATTATTGGCATGTGCCCCTCCATTTAAAATATTCATGAGAGGAATCGGCAAGAAAACCGCTTGAGATCCTCCTAAATATTTAAACAAAGGTTCTCTGGTGTGATTCGCACATGCTCGGGCCACAGCCATGGAAACCCCTAGGGTGGCATTGGCTCCTAATTTTCGTTTGTTTTCTGTTCCGTCGAGATCAATGAGAAAGCGATCTACTTTTTGCTGGTCTTGGGCCTCTCGCCCCACCAAATATCGTGCAATGATACGATTGACATGGTCTACGGCTTTTAAAACACCCTTCCCTCCATAACGCCTGGGATCTTTGTCTCTTAACTCTAACGCTTCTTTTTCTCCGGTGGAAGCCCCCGAAGGAACAATGGCACGCCCCAGACTTCCTGAATCCAATATCACATCCACTTCTACCGTCGGATTTCCTCTGGAGTCTATCACCTCACGACCTTGAATATGTGAAATTTTTAACATGGCAATATAATCGTAAAACGAGTCCCCATACCCGGTGTGCTCTCCACCTGAATATCTCCCGAATGATTTTTTACAATTCCTAATGCTGTACTCAGTCCTAATCCCATGGATTGCCCATTCTTTTTTGTCGTAAAAAAAGGTTCAAAAATTTGTGCCTGTAGCTTGGGCTCAATCCCGTAGCCCGTATCTGAGATAGAAATCTGAACTTTTCCTTGAGCATGAGATGTCTCAATTTTGATCTCTCCTTTTTCTTCAATAGCTTGAACCGCATTGAGCAATAAATTTAAAAAAACTTGATTAAGCCTAGCCAAATTACATTTGACCTTAGGAAGCTCTCCATAATCTTTGCGAACAATGGCTTTTCGTTTTAATTCGTAACGCAAAAGATTTAAGGTAGACTCCATCCCTTCATGGACATCATGATATTCCATTTCTTCTGGAGCCACACGCGCAAAGCTATTTAAGTCTCGGATAATATTTCGAACGCGATCTAATCCCTCTTGAGATTCTGCAATCAGGAGTGGAAAATCTTCTAAAATATATTCTAACTCTTGGCCTTTTCTAAGATCATTGATTTTATCACACAGTCTTTTTACTTCCTCTTTGTCTTTTTCCAAAACCTGATGCACAAAATGATCATATTCCCTCAGCATCAAAGACATTTTACTGACATACTCTCGCACTCTTCCAAGATTACTGAGTATAAATCCCAGCGGATTATTAATTTCATGGGCCACCCCTGTGGCCAATTGCCCAATGGAAGCCATTTTTTCAGCCTGAATTTTTTCTTTAATCGTATCTTTGAGTTTTCGATTGGACTCAATTAATTCTTCGTTTTTTTCTTGAAGCTGACGATTCTTTTTTTCAATCAGCACGATGGTTTTTTCAAGTTGGATGAGGGTATCTTGAATCAATTGAGGACTGAAAGAAACTTGTGTGTCTTTTTTGCCAAAAAAAACTTGTTTATTTTCCCATCGAAACTCAAATGTCTGATCATCAATTTTTTGAGAATGCGCTGCGGGCAGCTGCCAATAGGTAGGAATCGATTCCAACGCCCCTTGTAAATACAGCATAGGGTGAGAAGACACCTGTTTATGAGAAAATTTTAAGATGACATGAAAATCACTTTTCTCAATGGTACGAACGTCCATAGACTTATAAAAATAAGAAATAAATTTTCGCGCCTGATGATAAATGAGATGGGGCTCTCCAATCATTCGAAATACAGAATCCAGTACCCCCCAACACTCTAAGCGAGAAGACTGCAGGCCCACCTTATAGACGATTTGATTATCAAAAAATATTTCTTCAAGACGATCAAATAACGTTTGGACAAGATCTGTGGAAACCCAACTGTTGGTATCCAAAAGATGCTCTTCAGAAAGTTCAATACCTTCCAGTAAGCGGGCAAGATTTTTCTTCTCCCGACGGACATACGCGATAATTGAACTTGTTACACGACAGCTAACTTCTTGTTTCACAACACACCTTCATAGGGTTAAATGGGGTGTAGAGTATCGAAATGAATCAGGTTTTTCAAGAAAAAAGGACAAAGAGCCCCATCGGGGCCCAAAAATGTTTTTAAAACATCGAATGATCACACTGTGAATGGCAGTTATAAAAAGTTTTCAACCAGTCGCGAAAGCAGCTGTTTGCTTTTTTCTTGAAGATTAAAAAACTTCACTACCATTCCCCCGACACTTTCTTGATCTTCTCTTTGATGCGAGACGATTTCCCCATATCCTTCAAGAATAGGAATTCCCGTAGCCTTTAATGTAAAATAAAGCCTGACTTTAGAACCTAAAGGCAATGTTTGATCGGTTTGAAGAAAAAGCCCACCGCCGGGAACATCACTGGTATAAGATATGAGAAACTCATCGAAATCGTTAAAAGCGGCGCTAATAACGATTTCTTTGGCGTCCTTCGGGTCTTGCGTGTACTTCAAAATATTGGTACTGATCTGCGAAACCATCGCATTCTCCTTTTACCAATACTGCTAAACTACAACCGCAGGGTCACTGACCCCAACCCAATTACTTTCGGGAGAATACTTTAAACTTATAAAGTATTCCAAAAAAACCATACCATATCAACAGTTCTGATTACAATACTTTTGTTCAAGAACTTAACAGTGCTTTATTTTTCAACAACTTTGAAACTTTTTAGACAAAATAGAGTTTTTTAAATAATCGTTTAAAATCAATAGGTTGTGTCTATTTAGCCTATTTTTTATTCATGGCACGGAAGTTGCTCTTAGCATCAGATCAGCCTTGCTCCCCAAAAACTAAAAGGAAAAAAACATGCCTGCTAACGTCGTTTCTTTAGGAGAATATAAAAAAAATAAATTCATGCTGATGCCAAAACAAAAATTATTTTATCTTTCGAAAGTAGAGCTTTTAGAACAGCTGCTTTCCTATTATGAAGCTGTTAAAAAAGACCCTTTTTCTTTATCGGTTGCTTTGTGGGGAGAAGATTTAATGGAAGTCATTTCGATAAAAGCACTCACCAAAGAACTTCAAGATCTCGCAGATCAACATAAACAAGAAGGTCCTAGAGCTGCCTTTAAAATGGATTAAAGAAGATTGGCGGCTAATTCCGCCAACACAGACCGCTCGCCCTTCATCAGGGTCACATGACCTGCAATCGGCTCATCTTTAAAACGCTCGACAACATACGTTAGCCCATTACTCGAAGAATCCACATAGGGATGATCAATCTGATAACAATCTCCCGTTAAAACAATTTTTGTATTTTGCCCCACACGTGTAATAATCGTTTTAATTTCATGGGGAGTTAAATTCTGAGCCTCATCCACAATCATATATTGATTAGGAATTGAACGTCCTCGAATGTAAGTCAAAGGCTCAATATTGAGCATCCCTTGATTGATCAGTTCAAAACACCCTCGGCCCACGGATTTACGACCGTGCTCTTTATTGGCAGCAGGCGTAGAGGGAGTACTTCCCAATAAAAATTCAACATTATCAAAAATAGGCTGCATCCAAGGATTCAACTTCTCTTCAATATCACCCGGCAAATATCCAATATCTTTACCCATGGGAAAAATAGGACGAGATACCAGAAGTTTTTGATACTGTCCCTCGTCCACTGTTTTAAGAAGCCCCGCAGCCAAAGCTAAAAGTGTTTTACCCGTTCCAGCCTTTCCAACTAAGGACACCAGCTTAATATTGTCATTGAGCAAAAGATCTAAAGCAAAACTTTGTTCTATATTTTTAGGAAAAATACCCCAAATACCTTCTTGGCGCTTGAGCAACGGACACACATGTTCTTGTTTAATATCATAGCGGCCAACCGCCGTGTGAGAGCTATTATTTTTGTCTTTGAGCAAAACAAATTGATTGGGATGAAGTTTAAAGGCTCCATTAAGCTTGACTTTTCTCTCTTGAAAAAATTGATCGATCATAGAACTAGAAACAGAAACCTCTGCAATCCCAGAATATAATTCTTCAATTTCGACACGCGCAGGATCATAGTCTTGGGCTTGGATACCCAACACATCCGCACGCACCCGCATATTGGTATCTTTAGTTAAAAAAATAACTTTTTGTTTGCTTTTTTTAGCCAGCCTCAAAGCCGCATTTAAAATAATCTCATCATTCACTTTATATTTTCTACGTTCTTCATCGGCTAAATCAATGATGAGATTTCCACTTTCTTTGCTCATAGAAACACCTTGAGTCAAATGGCCTTTTTTTCGAAAGGTATCCAGATAACGGGAAAACTGCCTGGCATTGCGCCCATTTTCAGTTAAATCTCTCTTAAACTTGTCGAGTTCTTCTAAAACGGTAATGCAGATCAAGACATTATTGTCTTGAAACTTAAAGATGGCCTGGGCATCGTACAGCAAAACGTTCGTGTCGAGAATGAAGAGTTTGTTCACTTTGATCTCAATCATACCAAAAAAATAAAAGCAGGTCACCTTTTTTTAAGGTGACCTGCTTTTATTGATCGTTGCCTAGTTGTTGCCTAGTCGTTGAAAGACAAATTTACTCGTGTGCTTGAGTCGTAATTTCTGGATCTTTAGGCTTAGGAGTTTCATCAATACTTTGAGAAACATCCCAGTTTCCAATCACAAGCATTTCTGGCTTTTCCTTTTCAGGAGCTTTATTTTCAGATATTTTAATATCTCCAGAAATTCTTACTTCTCGGATTTTCTTTTTATCTTTTTCATTTAGGGCATCTGAAGTTTTACCTTCAAATGTGTAGACCAAAGCTTTATCGCCTTGGGTTCCAGTAAATGAGAAAGAAAGAAGCCCAGTGCTAGGATCAAAGCTTACTTCTTTATGAAGTTCAACTTTGATCACATCACCAAACACATGCTCTATTTTTTTCTCTTCTTTGGTTGTGCCTTCTTTTCCATCTTCTCCTGGTACTGGGACCTGAATCGTTTTTTCAGAATCTTCAGCAGTTGCCAAAGAGAAGTTGCTCACTTCAGGCTTGCCTTCTTTCATTTCAATAGCAAAATTTAAAGAAGTAATATGATACGCAATGACCAATTTTTCTAATTCAGAAACAGATCTTTTTCCTTCACCCGCTTTATTTAACTCCTCAAGATGTTTTTTCATCACATCGAGGTCACCTTGAATCAAAGCAATATCATGCTCTGTCTTTTTTACGGAGTCATCCGCCAGCTTTATTTCAAGCTCTGTCATCTGACCCGATAATCCATCTTTTTCTTCCTGAGCTTTTCGGGCAGAAAAAAGTTCATCACGATCTTCTTTTTTAGAGTCTGCTGTATACATTTCGCCACTGTTTTTCCCATTATAAATCCCCGAAAACAGAGTAAAGACTTGAATCACTTCAGTCTTTGCATCTGATGTACTTGGTGTACTTGGGAGATTAACACCGGGAACCACAGGCGTACCTTGTTCTAGATTTTCTTTGCTTCCCATACCGCATCCCATCAAAATGAAGAGCGCAGCAATCAAAGCAAATACTGTAATTAAACGTCTCATCGTTTTATCCTCCTCTTACGTTCTGACTTTGCCTTTTGGCACCATGCCAAAAAGCTCGACTGAAAGAAGCTGCAACCCATATGCCACTTTGAGAAAATATAAATTTCATATGTAATTACAATAACTTATGATGGAATGGCCCTCTTTCTCCATGAAGGCGGTCTTTAAAATTTGACACAAATTTAGGCAGACTATTGGAGGATAAAAGAATAACCTATTGAAAACATTGATATTATCATCTGTGGCGGAGTTTAAACCAAGGTGACAATTTTTGTCACACAGAGCGGACTTTACATCTAGCCAGCCAACTAGACTCCAATTCTTTTTTGAAAGCCGCTAAGACTTCTTTGGCAAAAGCAGCGGGAGGGACATCGTAGTCCAAAAGCCCTTTTGTTTTGACCGGCGTATTTCGACTGGAAACGTTAATCCCAGCATGAATGAGTGTTGAAAGCGTAGAAAGCGTTGCAATAGATACAGAAAGTTTAGCATCCCCATCATAAATATCATCACCCTGACGATCCAAAACGCGATGGATCTTTTTTTCTAATATTTCTTTTACCGTAGCCATCAAAAGTCTTTGTCGAAAAACTGTTTTTTCCAAATCTAAATCAAAAAATTCGGCTAAGAAATGAACCATCGATTCTGAATAAATAGGACTTTGCGCTTTAATATCTTCGACATCCACCATATGTTTCAATGTTACATCAGCGGGCCCAATAAAACTGACCATGGCATTTCCTTGGATGTCATAATGTTTATACATCCAAAGGGGAGCCAGTTGTGTTCCATCGTATTTTAAAGTTTGTTCTAAAAAAAGAGTCTGAAAGTATTCCATGTTACTGGACTTCCATTGTGACGAGTCCCATTGGGACAAGTCCCATGGCCCGATAAAATCGCTTGCATGACTCACACTGTTGGCACGGCGTTATGCCTCCCTCATAACAACTCCACATCAGCTCAAAGGGAGCACGCAGTTCTTTTCCTAACTGAACAATCTGTTTCTTGTTTAAATCTTGCGTATAACACATAACTCTCGGATGATTTAAGGTAGAATAATTTAAACTTTCATTGATCTGCTCTACAAAGGACGCACTATTATCCGGAAATGTCGCCGCTTCTTCCGCATTAAATCCAACGACGATTGTCTGTGCTCCCAAGCTTTCAGCAAAACTGGCTGCAATATTGATAAAAACGCCATTTCGATTGGGAACCCATACGCTTTGAGCACTTAAATTTGTTTTGGCTAAATCATCGAGCTCTGAGGTATGAAGCCTCGGAAGTTCTTGCGTAGCATCCACCAGCGCTGTTTTGGTAATTTTGGAAAGCCATCCTAACCGGAGTGCTTCATGAGGCACATGATAGGATTCACAGATTTTTTGTGCAGATTCTATTTCTTTTTGTGCAGCCCGTTGGCCATAATCAAACGTCAAAACTTTAGAAACTTCTGTTTTTCGTAGAGCTTCGCAAAAATTAACAGTAGAATCTAGCCCACCGGACAATAACACAATACTTTTCATGACGGCTGATTTCCTTTGTCCTTTTTTAAGAAGGCATACGCATTGTGTCCATGAATCGACTCAAAGTTTTCGCATTCAATGGCATACCATCGAATGGCTGACCAATCGTCAAGCTTTAAGGCCACTTCTCGAACCATATCTTCTGCAAATCTAGGATGATCGTACGCACGTTCTGTGACTGCTTTTTCATCCACGCGTTTTAAAAGAGGATAGAGCTCACAGCTGGCACTGTCTTCAACCAATCGAATAAGATCTTCCAGCCACACAAAAGTTTGAAAACGAACGCTCACCTTCACTACCGATCTTTGATTGTGCGCCCCCCGATCACTGATTTCTTTGGAACACGGGCACAAGGTTGTCACGGGCACTTCTGCCGTCATCACAAAATCTTTAGACGAAGAAGTCTTAGATCCCCAAAATCTACACTGATACTCCATCAAACTTTGAGCTTTTGAAACGGGAGCTGTTTTTTCAATAAAATAAGGAAAAGAGATTTCTAAAATTGAAACTTCTGCTTTCAAACGCGCTCGCATCTCTTCTAAAATTTGATCCAAATTTTCTACATCAATTTCATGGCGATAATGATTTAAAATCTCAATAAACCGACTCATATGCGTTCCTTTAAAATTCGCAGTTAAATCCACATACATATTAAAGGAACCTATCGTATGTTGAGTTTGGTTTACCTTATCAGAGACTTTAATAGGATAGCGAACCGCTCGCACCCCTACTTGCTGAAGAGGAATCCCTCTAAAGTCTGGACTATTTTGAACATCCCTCATAACTATTGAGTGAGACACGCATAAATAACCTCCTACTGCGTTCTCGGTCGTCGGGTTCCTCCGACGTACAACCAGTACGCCTCCGTCGCCCTCCTCCCTGCGGCCTTGTATGAAGTTATTTCTGCGTGTCTCTATAACCTCCAGAATAGCTTGCTCCATAAGAGTCCGTTTCCCAAATCGTAACTTTTTGCACTTGAATGGGATAGGAAGCTAGTTTTTCTTTTAGTTCTTGAAAGCAAAAACGTGCAATATTTTCTGCGGAGGGATTTAAATCTTGAAAAATGGAAACTTGATTTAAAACTTGATGATCAAAAGTATCTAAAATCTCTTTGGTTTTATCTTCAACTATTTTAAAATCCAAAACAACGCCCATGGCATCCAGCTTTGAAGAAGACACAATCACTTCTATCTTCCAGTTATGACCATGGAGATTTTCACATATCCCTCCATAGTCTCGTAGCTGATGGGCAGCAGAAAAATGGTCTCGAATGATGACTTCGTACATGGTCTGTGAGTCTATATCATCAGACCATGTACTTTTCAAGGCTGTGAATTATTATTTAGAAACAGAATCTGACTTGCTATTGGCTTTGAGTTTTCGATTCAACTCATCCACTTTTTTTGTCAGACGATCTAAATCTTGTTTCGTTGGAACGTTTAAAAATTCAAATACCTTCTCTTGAGCATCTGCAACTCTTTTTTCAAGCTCATCCTTGGCTTGAAGTGCCAAATGGTAGGTATTGGTTTTTTTAAAGTTCTTAAGAATATCCGAAGTTTCAACCGTTTGGCGGACATCCTTAACAAGCTGAGCCACTTGCTTTTGGCCCTCTTCTTTTGTTTTTAACCCTCGATTGACCCATTGTTTCACTGCTTTTTCAGCTTGGGTTTCAAACTTGGTTAATGTTTTTTGGGCTCTCGTTACCCGAGAACGAATGAGATTCTGGATAGATTTTACATCTACTTCTAATCTAGACATATGTGTACTCCTTTCTGTCTTAGACACTAACTAATTTAACACGCCGCATCATAAAGTCAAGGGCTTTTTATTGCGGTGCGTCAAAAAGAAGATCTTTCAGTTTCAACTGAATAGATCGTTTCCCTTGCCAGTCGTTAAAAGCAGGAGAATATAAAATACCTTTAAGCTTAGCAACTTCTGAAAAAGCATGCCCCATATGAAATCCAATCGCTTCATGATAGCGATCTTCCCCTTCCAGAAATAACTTCAAATGTTTTTGCCCCACAAGCTGTGCTCGCTGAACATGAAAATCCCGACTCACAAACAAAGGTTCTGGACATCCCATTCCAAAGGGCGCTAACTTTTCAATATCTTCCAAAAGCGATGCTTGAACGTCTTTTAACGTAAGCTCCATATCCACCTTAACTTTAGGAAAAAAATCAGAGTCCGTAAGCCTTTGAGAAACGACTTTTTCAAATTGATCACGAAATGCAGAAATATTTTGAAGAGGAATGGAAAATCCAGCAGCTGCTTTATGCCCTCCAAAATTTCCAAAATACCCTGCACATTCCTTAAGAGCGTCTAATAAATGAAGGCTTTCAATACTGCGACAGGATCCCTTTCCAATGTTTTCTTGTTCTGCAATCAGACACGTTGGACGATAATATCGTTCCACCAGCTTGGAAGCGACAATCCCTATGACACCTGGATGCCAAAGTGGAGAAGATAGAACAAGAGATTTATTTTTTCCCAGCTGATCTTTCTCAATCATGTGAATGGCTTGCTCTAAAACTTCCTCTTGCAAGAAACGTCTTTGACTATTTTCGGAATCTAATCTTTGCGCCAATTCTAGAGCTGTCAAAGCATCAGAGGTTGTTAAAAGCTTTACACCTAATTCAGCTGAAGCTAATCTCCCACCGGCATTCAATCTGGGAGCCAGTTGAAATGCCACTTCATAGGTTCCAATGGTATCTTTTTTAATATTGGACACTTCGATAAGCGCTTTAATGCCCATTCGTCTTTGAGAAGATAAAATTTTAAGGCCTTCTTTAACCAAGATATGATTGGCGCCTTTCAGAGGCACCATGTCTGCAATCGTACCCAACGCAACCAAATCCAAATAATTTTTTAAATTAGGTTCTTTGCGACTTTGAAAATATCCTCGTTCACGAAGCGTATGTCGCAAAGCCATCATCAAATGAAAAGCCACCCCCACACCTGCCAAATAGTGATCTGGAAAATCGCTGTCCTTACGAAGAGGATTTAAAACCGCATGAGCATCCGGTAATTCCGGCGGCACAATGTGATGGTCGGTAATAATGAGATCAATCCCAAGTTCAGATGCTGCTATGGCTTCTTTAACATTGGAAATCCCACAATCTGCTGTGATAACAACCTTGCCCCCTTTTTTTTGAATTTCCTTTAAGGCTTCAACATGAAGGCCATAGCCTTCTCGAAGCCTGTGAGGAATATGAAATCCAACCGTAATACCCAATTCTTTAAAAAAATTAATAAAATTAGACGTGGCAGTCACACCATCCACATCATAATCCCCATAAATATAAATAGACTCATGGGCTTCCATGGCTCGAAGAATACGATCCACTGCTTTTTTCATATCTTTCATGAGAAAAGGAGAGGGTAAGTCTTTGAAATCTCCAAAAAGAAAGGGACGAGCCTCATGAAGCTCATCAATGCCACGATTCACAAGAAGTGTGGCCAAGAGAGGTGAAATATTTAAACTTTGAGATAAAAAAGAAATACGCTTAGGATCTGGTTTTAAAAGCACCCATTCTTTTTTCACAACACTAACTTCTCACACATAGCTCTTCAGTCAAGATTTTTTGGCAAGTTTTTTTTCAGAATAATAATACAATGAGAGAAAAATAGGACTTGCAATAAAAATAGAAGAATACGTCCCCACAACAACCCCAATGAGCATTGCCAAAGAAAAGTCATGAATCACTTCTCCACCAAAAAAGAAAATAGCCAAAAGAGAAATGACAACGGTCAAAGAGGTTAAAATGGTTCGGCTCATCGTTTCATTAATACTCTTATTAACAATGGCTGCAATATTCATCGTAGGATGCATTTTCATATTTTCTCGAATGCGGTCAAAAACCACAATGGTATCATTAATGGAATACCCAATAATCGTCAAAATTGCGGCTAAAATAGTCAAATCAAATTTTTTCCCCAGTAGAGCAAAGACACCCAAAGGAATAATAGAGTCGTGCATAAGAGCGATCACACCACCCGGGGAAAAACGATAATCAAAACGAAGCGCCACATAAATTAAAATACCTAAGAAAGAATAAATTAAAGCCCAAGCCCCTCTCCTTTTTAAATCCGCCCCCACTTTAGGGCCCACCATTTCAATCTTCTTAATCTCAAAAGTTCCTTGCCCTTTAACTTTTGCAAACGTATTGGCAACTTCATCAGAAAGAGTTTTTAAATTACCAGAAGTTTGCTCTAAGCGAATGAGATATTCTCCCGTTGTCTCAGAGCCTAAATGCTGAACAGAACTATCTTTAAAGCCTGCATCATTTAAAATTTTTCGCACCTCTGCTGAGGTTATCACTTGATTAAAATGAATTTGAACTTCTGTTCCTCCTGAAAAATCAATTCCAAATTTTAGCCCAGGCTTAAAAACAGCAATGAGAGAAAAAATAACCAAAGTTATAGAAATAGAAATAAAAAATTTTTGTTTTCCAACAAAATCAAAATTGGCATGCGAACTAAAAAATTCCATATTTAAATACTCACTTTTGAAATTTGAAGTTTTTCTAATAAAAAATCAAAACAAAGCCGTGATACAAAAACAGATGTAAACACACTACAACAAATTCCAATAGAAAGGGTTACCGCAAATCCTTTAATAGATCCTGTTCCTTCAGCAAACAAAGCTAGAGCCGTCACCAAGGTTGTTGCATTCGAGTCAAAAATCGTTCCCCACGCTTTATCAAAGCCTTGATCAATGGCAGAGCGAGGAGATTTATTGAGCCGCACTTCTTCTCGAATCCGTTCAAAGATCAAAACGTTGGCATCCACCGCCATCCCAACGGTTAACACCAAGCCTGCAAGACCTGGCAAAGTCAGCGTTGAACCAAACACTGCCATAATGGATAAAATAAAAGGAAAGTTTAAAAGAAGTGCTACACATGCAATGACACCTGACACTTTATAATAAATCAACATAAATAAAATAACAGCAAGCGTTCCAATCAAAATGGCTTTTTTGCCCGCTTCAATCGAATCTGCCCCTAAAGAAGGCCCCACGGTTCTTTCTTCTAAGAGCTCAATGGTCGTGGGTAAGGCTCCTGCGCGCAAGACCAATGCTGTGTCTTGTGCATCTTTAAATAATTGATTGGGATCCATGCTGGCACCAAACGTAATGGTTGCTTCTCCATTTGGAATTTTGGTTTGAATGACAGGCGCAGAATGAACAATCCCGTCTAATACAATGGCCAACCGATGGCCCACATTTTCTTCTGTCACTTTTGCAAAAGGTTTTGTTCCTTGAGCACTAAACTTTAAGGCTACTTTGTATTCATTCGTTTGAGGATCTGGGAAAACCCTGGCATCTCGAATATAGTTTCCTGTTACATCTGCTTTTTTCTTTAATAAATAAGGAACCCATCGTACCGTTTGTGTCTGGGGATTCACCTCTTTTTCAAAAGCAACTTGGCAATCTTGTGGAATCTTATCTTTGATGGCGTCATTGAATTCTTGAAGATAAGTTGAAAATTTTTGCTGCGTCCCTGCTGAAAACTTAATACCTTTTTGCTCAGCTTGTGTCACCAGCTCTTCGAGGTCTTTGGAAGATTTTGATTCATCTACCAATTTAAATTCCAATTTTGCGGTTCGACCAATAATTTCTTTGGCCCTCTCCGTATCTTGAACGCCTGGAAGTTGCACCACAATGCGATCTTCCCCTTCCGATTGAATCGAAGGCTCTGAAACACCCAGCTCATCCACACGGTTTCGAATGGCCTCAATGGATTGCTCAATAGCTCGTTTAATTCTAAATTTGGCTTCTTGTGTATTGAAAGTAAGGACAAACTCTGTGGGCCCTTGCTTGGCAAAATCAAAAACACGATATCTTAAAACAGCTTTTCGAATCGCCTTAAGATCATCCGACGCCAAAAATTGAACTTTAACATCAGAACTATTGGCTTCTCTTGTCACTTGAATACTTTTATTCACTTTTTGAAGATCACCTTTCAACTCTTCTGCCAAAAGATCAGCCCCTTCCATCAAAACTTTTTTAGGATCAATGCCCATCACAATATGAAGTCCCCCTTGAAGATCGAGCCCTAACTTTAGCTTATCTTTGGGAACAAACATTTGACTCCATGAAGGAAATTTTTGAATAGGCGCAAAAGAAGGAAGAAGGTAAATAACACTGACCGCTGCTAAAAAAGCCACAAAGGAAAACTTAAACCACCACGTTCGATTCATGAAGAACCTTTATGAATCCTTGCAACTTGAATACGATCCACTTTTATTTTCACCTCATTATCAATTTCCAAGGTCACCACTTGGTCGGTAAGCCCATACACTGTTCCATGAATACCGCTGCTGGTCACAACCGCATCTCCTTTTTTTAAATTTTTAAGAAGCACAGAGTGTTCTTTGGATTTTTTTTGTTGAGGACGAATGAGAAGAAAATAAAAAACCAAAAACATAATGGCCAATGGCATCACCATTTCTAAGAGCCCGCCACTTCTTCCAGGAATGGCTGACTGTGCCCACGCTAATGAAATCATGAATCTCGACTCCTTCTGCGATAAAATTCTTTTCGAAAAGCTTCCAATCTTTTTTCTTGAATCGCCTGACGAATTTGCCGCATGAAGCTAACATAAAAAGAAAGATTGTGTAAAGTGTTTAATCGAACCCCTAAGAGCTCGCTACTCATAAATAAATGCCTTAAATAGGCTCGAGAAAAATGGCTACAGGCATAGCATGTACACTCAGGATCGATCGGCGAAGGATCATCTTTATATTGCGAATTGGCTAAATTAATCGCTCCCAAAGAAGTAAAAAGCCCCCCATTTCTGGCATTTTTTGTGGGCATCACACAATCAAACATATCCATCCCATGATAAACACATTCCAACAAATCCTCTGGTGTACCCACACCCATCAAATATCGCGGTTTGGGTACCGGCATCTGAGGCGCAATCTCTGACACCACTTCAATCATCCGCCCTTGATCTTCTCCAACACTTAGCCCTCCCAATGCATAGCCATCAAATCCTATTTCAACGGTTTTTTCTAAAGAGTGTTGTCGTAAATCCAAAAACACGCCTCCATGAATAATTCCAAAGAGGGCTTGATTCTCTTGGGTGTGTGCTCTTTTACATCTGAGCCCCCAGCTTAAAGAGCGGTTTAGAGAATTTTCAATTTCTTGTTGTGTGGAGGGAAAGGGAGGACATTCATCAAACTGCATCATGATATCTGCACCCAAAGCTTGTTGAATCTCAATCGCTTTTTCTGGAGTTAAAAGAATTTTTTCCCCATCCACATAGGATTGAAACAAAACCCCTTCTTCCTTCACCACTCTTTGGTTTGCCAAACTAAATACTTGAAACCCCCCGCTATCGGTTAAAATGGGGCGAGACCATTGCATAAAACCATGAAGCCCTCCCATTTTTTGAATAATCTTGGGCCCTGGCCGAAGCATGAGATGATACGTGTTGCTTAAAACAATAGAGACTCCGATTTCTTCGAGTTCTCTTGGAGACATCGTCTTCACCGTGGCTTGCGTACCCACCGGCATAAAGACAGGTGTTTCAATAACACCATGGGGTGTGGTTAAAACCCCACTTCTGGCTTTTCCGTCGCAAGCAGTTACTTGGAAGCTAAAGAATTTTTCATCCATTGAAAATAAGAAGCCGTTGAACCCACAATGGGGAGTGCTAAAATTTGAGGGATTTCATACGAGTGATGTTTTTTAATGGCTTTGACCAGTTTTGAAAATAAAATTCTGCGACTTTTAATGATCAGCAAAAATTCTTTATCCTGACACAGCTTTCCTTGCCAAAAATAAAAGGACTCTAAGCCCGACACAATTTGCACACAGGCTGCAAGTTTTTCTTTCACCAAAACTTTGGCTAAATTCTGTGCTTCTTTTTTAGAAGAAATCGTAGATAAAACAGAAATGGCATCTTTCATGCCCTGGGAACTAACACAGCAAAATTAACGCGTCAACCAAATGGCATCCACAAAGCAATTCCAGCCATATTGGCTTTCGGTCGGAACGCTGGGAGAAACACTTCCCTCTTCTGCGTTACACTTCACAGACATTTTTAAGATCGTTTGCGCTTGAGCTTGAATATCAACCAAGTAGTGTCGCTCTACATGACGTCCATATTCTGCTCGTCCAATCAAAAAGAGCGCTGGTTTGCTGAGCTCAACATCTGGATAGTCTAATACTGCTTCTCGGACTTTTCGAAATACAGGAAGATTAAGATTATCCCCTTCTTTTAAAGGTCCCACAATTTCTATTTCCTTTTCTCCCGTAGATCGCACCACAGCTCCATTTTGGGTCGTGGCCAGATAAAAAGAGCCAAAATCATTTTCCCGAAGGGCTGCTAAGGCATCTTTCACAATTTTTGTCAAAGAACCAGGATTAACCTTTACATACCACGTGCGATTTAAATTCAAACAAGACAAAAATTCAAAGAAGGTTTGACTTTGACTGACAGAAGAAACTTTTTCTCGAATCTCTTTCGTACTCCGAATGAGATCAGCTGCTGAGGAGCGCCCCGTAACTCTCACATAGGCTTCATGGAGCTGAAACAAAGCTCTTTCGAGCCCACTTAATTGAGCTAGATAATTTTGATTATAAATAATAACGCCGGAGTGGATCCCTTGAATGGCCAATTGTCTTTTTTCACATCCCACAGGAATATCTTGAATATCATCGTCATTGAGTTGGGGCACTTCTGTTCGCGGTGTAAGCTTAAAATTAGCCAAAGCATCGGTGAGCTCTTGAGCCATTTGCTCATCTTGAGAACGAACGGTCTTTAAAATACTCTCCAGCACTTGATCTGATCTTAGATTTCCAAATTGGTGCACCAAATGGGCTCCGTCTTTGGTATGCAAATATGCGTAGGTATCTGCCAGATAGATTCTCTCGGTTTGAATAAGTCCTAAGTAAGAATATTCTTGGCAAACAAAGACATCTCCTCCTCCACTGCTCCAGGTTCCTGCATGGGCAAAAGTGGAGAATACCATAAAGGAAAAAATGCTTATAAAAAGCTTTAATGTCATGATTGCCTCCTCCTACCCTACTTAGGACTGTTCGTCAAACTTGCCAACTCACCCAAATCACTGGCAAGTGCGTGTTCGGCTTTACCAGCATAGGTAAGTTTTAAAGAATAAAGCTCATCCCACTCAGAAAGAATCTGTGCTTGCTCAGATGCAGGCTTGTCTTTCAAAGCAGCTTCGAGTCCTTGAATTGTGGCATCGAGTCTTGAAACAATTTGACCATAGATTGCCCACTTGTCTTTAGAGCCTCCTTGGGAATTAGCTTTCGCCACAGCCGCATCAAATCCAGATTGAAGTTCTTCTTGACTCTGAGCTGTCACAAAAAGTTGATTTAAGTTTTGTTCCACAGCTTCGTTTTGAGGCAATGGAATCAGTAGCATAGCTGTATTTTCTGACTTTTGAGAGCTTTGTTTAGCAGATGGCTCGCCCAATTTAACGACCCAACTTCCTGCTTCTACTCCAGCTTCTATTGTTGCAGCTAGCCCTGTAAAGATCATAAATGAAGAACCCACAAACGTTGTCATTCCCACGCCAAATATCAAAACAGCAGGTGTTGCAATGACAGTTTCTCCCAATGCACTCGCTGCAGGCTCAAGCGGACGTAGTACATTTCCAGATACATCTCCCAAGTGATACAAGGTGCTCCCTGTAAACTCTAAAGGAAGTTCTGCTCCAAGTACTATAGCAGAGTGAAGTGCAGTTCGAGTTGTATTTAAAGCATAGGCAACTGGATACAAATAGCCATTCATTTGAGTCAGTCTCGAATCTGCAGCATTGTTATGATTTTCAATAGCAATTTCTCCAACCTTATGAAATTTATGAACGACATGTCCCCAAGGTTTTTGAACCAACTCTTTCAGAGAATCTTTAACATGGGCTCCATATCCTTCCATGAGCTCACTTCTTCTTTCGCTATCTACATACTTGTCTAAAAAATTTGTAACATCTCCTGCCACTTCCACTACGACGTATCTTGTCCCTTGCACACCCCAGGCAGGGCCATTAGCCCCATACTCTTTTTCTATCCGGGTAGGTTCCATTACCCCATAGCCCCAAAGATTTTTGGTTCCCTCCCAAAGCTCTCGTGTCCAAGCAAAATGCCCTTCTGCAAAAGAGATATTTCCCCAAAGAAGCACCAACCCAATTACAAATGACAATGAATTTATTTTTTTCATTGAACAACACCTCCATAAGATCCTTCGGCGATGCCTCAGGATGACTGTCGTTTAAAAAGCTGGAATGAGCTTTATCTCAGAGCATTTAAAAAGTAAATTTATTAGAAATTAATTTAAGCTTGAAAATTTCTTTAAAAGAAACTATGAGGAAGTCACATGAATATTTATCAAGAAACCAATTACCAGGTCATTATTCAAGAGGCTGTCAAAGAACTAAAAAAACTTGATTCCACTTTTCATTTTCAAAAATTAGCTGAAATCGCAGGCATTCAAAAATCTTATCTTTCAAAAGTCATCCATGGCACCGCTCATTTAAACACAGACCAACTTCATATGATTTGTGAACAGCTACGCATGGATGAACCGCAGCAAAAATATATGGCCCTTCTTTTAGAATATGCCAAAAGCTCACTGAAACAAAGAAAAGAAAAAATTTTTTCTGAAATTCAAAAGATTCAAACACAATTTCTAGAAACCAAAAAACATTTGTCTAAGGAAAAAATAAATCCTAACACAAAAGAATGGATGGATTATTATTTAGATCCCTTAAACCAAATTGTTCATGTGTGCTTGTCCATTGAACGATATCAAAAAGATGTAAATCTTTTGGCCCAAGATTTAAATATCGATTCTTCAAAACTTATTTCTTTGATCCAAACGCTAGAGCGCCTAGGCATTATTACTCGGTATAAAAATAAAATCGAAGTCTTGATTAAAGAGCTTCACTTGCCCAAAGACTCCACACTCTATGCCTCTTGGAGAAATCAATTAAAACTTCTCACTCTTCAACGTTTGCAACACAATGAAAATGGGAAGTCCTATAGCTTTTCCGTCGTATTCTCTGCAGACCCTCAAACCAAAAATAAAATTCAGGCTAAATTCTTAGAGCTCCTTAAAGAAACCGAACCGTGGGTTCAAAAAGCCCCCTCTCAAGAAACCTTTCAAATGAATTTTGATTTGTTTAGCTGGACAAAGAGTGCCTAAGCTTAGGGCATTTCACCCTCATGATAGGTTAAAAGCCAAAAGGTTAGGATTTTTTCGTTAGGTTTAAGATGTGGATCTTCTTTTTCTAACATCTGCTGGAGCCACTGCTCTCGATCTTTGAGATGCTGCACAATTGCATTAAAGACAGCACGAGAGATTTGGGGATTATCATACGGAAGGTCTTCTAAATGCTCTCCAAAGATTTGAGAAAGCTCAATGAGCTTATCTGAAATAATTTTTTGAGCTAATTCTGGATTTTCCTGTAATAAAATAACCAGCTGTGGCGGCAAATACTGCTGAATCAGCTGAAGCGCTTCAATATGTAAATTTCGACTCATCTGGGCATTTATAGAAAAAGCCCCTTGTGTTTGAACCCATTGTTTTCCAAATAGAGACTCCATCTGCCCTTGTGTTCTTCCATGAGGATAATAAAAAACCAAATGTCTAAATTTAGAAGTTGCTTGTTCAAGGATTGGACTCCCTAAGACAGCCACTGCACACCCTAGCAAAAAAGAAAGAGTGTCTCCCCCCAGCTGACTGGCCAAAAACATTCCTCCAGACCATGTTGCAAGCGTAATAACATACCCTCTTTTTTGATCCCAAAAATGTTTTAAATGAAGCCCTTTAGGAGAAGAACTTTCTACTTTTCTTGGAGGAGTATCGAGAAATTTTTCACAATCAGAATCTTGAGCAAAAGAAATCGGACATATGAAAAATAGTGTTATGATGAGTGTGAAGAGCGAAATTCTAAAAGAAAACATTTTTTATCCTCCTGCGCGGGAGATGGCTGACTTATTCAGGTGTTCGGGCTTACTTCCCCATGAAGTTTACCGTTGCGGCACAGCACTGGCTTTTCACCAGTTTCCCCTTAATAGGTCATCACTTATTGATTTCTTTAGGTGAGATCCCCTGACAAGTCAATAGTGTCTTTACTTTTTATCTTCTTAACTTTTTACAAAATCAGCATCGTATCGCCATAGCTAAAGAGATGGTAGCGATGACGAAGGGCTTCTTGGTAGCAGCGAAAAATAAAATCTCGGCCAGCAAAGGCACAGACCATGACCAAAAGAGAAGATTTGGGTTGGTGGAAATTGGTTTGAAGTGCATCGACGATTTGGAACTTAAATCCCTCATAAATAAATAAATCTGTCCAACCACTTTTAGCTTCAACCCTGCCCTCATGCGCTGAGGACTCGAGCGCTCGCACGGTCGTGGTTCCCACAACCACCACTCTTTTTGCTTCATTTATTTTTTGGGCCACTTCTTTTGAAATCTCAAAATATTCTGCATGCATTTTGTGATCTAAAATATTTTCTGTGCGGATAGGCAAAAAGGTTCCTGCCCCCACGTGAAGCGTCACAGAAACGATTTCAACCCCTTTTTGTCGGGCTTTTTCTAACAGTTCTTGATTCCAATGAAGCCCTGCTGTGGGCGCAGCCACAGCACCTTGTTTTTTAGCAAAAATGGTTTGATATCGGTCGCAATCTATGGCCTCATCTGTCCTTTCAATATACGGCGGCAAAGGCATATGGCCATACTTTTCTATAATGTCTTCAAAGCGCCCCTCATATGAAAACTCTACTTCTAACTTACCCTCCTCTGACATGGCTCGAACAATCCCCGAGCAGTTAGAACCAAAAATAATTTTTTGCCCCAGTTTTAACTTTTTTGAACTAAGACACTTCCAGGAAGATCCTTCGCTTTGACGATGCAATAAAAAAACCTCAACCTTCCCTCCTGTTTCTTTTTCTCCCCAAAGTCTTGCTTTAAACACTCGGGTATCATTAACGACAAGACAATCTCCACTCTCTAAGAAATCTAAAACGTGGTCAAAGGTCGTATGATGAAGCTCTTGCGTTTTTCGATGGGCCACCAAAAGTTTTGCATCCCCTCGCTGGGCAGGTGGGTACTGCGCCACCCACTCTGGAGGGTATTGAAAATCAAATTGAGAAAGTTTCACGAGCTCTTTTTCAAATTCAGAAACTGAGAGATAATGTCGATAGGAATCGGAAATGCAATGGTTGAGCTTTTCTCCGTAGAAATCTCAATGAGTGTTTGTAAGTACCGAAGTTGAAGCGCAATCGGATGCTTGGCAATGACTTCTGCTGCATCAGCCAATTTTGCAGCCGCTTGAAATTCACCCTCGGATGCAATGATCTTGGCTCTTCTTTCTCGTTCGGCTTCTGCTTGCTTGGCCATGGCGCGTTGCATCTCTTTGGGCAAATCAATGTGTTTCACTTCGACACTTGAAATCTTAATTCCCCAGCTATCTGTGCGCTTGTCTAAAATTTCTTGAAGCTGCATATTAATTTTTTCTCGTTTAGACAAAAGATCGTCTAACTCCATCTCACCCAAAACAGATCGTAGGGTAGTTTGAGCTAGTTGTTCTGTCGCATAAAAATAATCTTCGACACCCACAATCGCTTTATTGGGTTCAAACACTTTAAAATAAACCACAGCATTAACCTTTACAGAAACATTGTCTCGGGTGATCACATCTTGAGGCGGCACATCCATGGTTACAACGCGAAGGGCTACACGCACCATCTTATCAATCATGGGAATAACATAAATCAGTCCCGGCCCTTTGCTCCCAATGAGACGCCCCAGTCTAAAAATGACGCCTCTTTCATACTCATTTAAAATACGAAGCCCTGAGATCACAAAAGCTCCGACCACAAAAAAAATAATTCCAACTGAACCTAGTCCAAACATATTTTCCTCCTATTTTTTTCTAACGGTTAAAACCATTCCTGTTACTTTTTCAACCTTAATTTTTTCGTCCTTCTTTAAAGCCTCATGACAAATAGCATTCCAATAGTCTCCCTCCACCATCACTTTTCCTTCTTTTCCACTTTCGATGTCTTGAATCACCACACCCGCTTGCCCCACCAACGCTTCTGCACCCACAGATGTTTTTCTTCGTAAAGCCCGAACCACATACACTGCAATAAAAAACATAATTCCTCCGACGGAAAGTACCATCGGCAAAATCACACTTAAAGAAATCGTGATATCCGTTCCCGTGGGATCAATAAGAAAAATAGATCCTAACAGAAGAGAGATAATCCCTCCAATTCCTAAAATCCCAAAACTGGGGATAAAAATTTCTGCAATCAAAAGCGCAAGTCCTAAAAATAACAATGCCAATCCCCCATAGTTAATGGGAAGGGCCTGAAGACAAATGAAACTTAAAATAAGAGAAATGGCTCCAATCACACCTGGGAAAATCACACCCGGATGAGAAAGCTCTATATAGATACCCACCATCCCCACCATCATTAAAATATAGGCCACATTGGGATTACTGAGCGTATCAATAATTTTTTCTTTAGAATTAAATTCAAGCGATACTAAGGTGGCATTTTGTGTATTAAACTTATGGATAGATTCTTTCATTTTAACCTCAGTGCCATGAATTTTTTTCAAAAGCTCCGGCACTGAAGACACCACATATTCAACAACCTTGAGTTTAAGTGCATTTTCATTGTCGATCGACACAGATTTTCTCACAGCCTGAATGGCCCATTGGGTATTTCGATTGCGTGTTTTGGCAATGGATTCTACCCAGGCTGCGGTATCATTGGTAATTTTTTCAGCCATATTTCCTTCGATATCTTGTCCTTGTCCACCCACAGGATGGGCTGCCCCAATATTGGTTCCGGGTGCCATCGCTGCCACATGAGATGCTAAGGTCACCATGACCCCTGCCGAGCCTGCCTGTGCCCCACTGGGAGACACATAGACAATCACCGGAACAGAAGAATCAAACATATCTTGAACGATGGAACGCGTTGCCGTAAGCAAGCCTCCCGGGGTATTAAGCTCAATAAGAAGCGCTTCGGCTTTGGTCTCTTGAGCTTTGTGAATACCTCTTAAAATATAACTTTGGGTGGCGGGATTAATCCCCCCACTAATTTTTAAATGGATGACTTGCGAGGCGTACAGAGGGTATGCAAGAAAGAGAAAAAGAAAAACTATTTTTTTCATACCTACTTCTTATCACCTTTTTTTAAGAGCTCCATGACTTTTTTCATATCGTCCCATACTTCTTTTTTCATCGCAGGATTTCTGAGTAAAAAGGCTGGATGATAGGTGGGCATCACAAAAATCCCTTGCCAATCTTGCCATTGCCCACGGAAAGAAGAAATTTTTCTTTCTGTTTTTAAAAGATTTTGCGCAGCCACGCTGCCCAAACACACAATGACTTTAGGCTGAATCGTTGCAATTTGTCGATGTAAAAATCCTTCACAGGTTGCTACTTCATCTGGCTCAGGCGCTCGGTTATTGGGAGGACGACATTTCGCTATATTGGCAATATACACATCCTCTCTCTTGAGCTTCATGGCTTCAATAATTTTGGTTAAGAGCTGCCCTGCTCTTCCCACAAACGGCCTTCCCGTAACATCTTCATCATGACCTGGCCCTTCTCCAATAAACATAAGTTTTGCTTTGGGACTGCCTTCTCCAAATACGATATGGGTTCTTTTATGATGCAATTTACATCTCGTGCAATCTCCAATATCTGAACGAATATCTTCAAGTGTTTCTTTATGTTTTTTGGGGACGGTCATAGATTCTTCTAGCTTGCCATAAAATTCTTTTATGCCTATGTCTCGATAATAAATCAACCGATCTTGAATCTTCTCTAAAACTTCGCTAAGATGATTTCGTGATGGTTGCATTGTTTGTGTTTTTGGGAATTCTCCTTGTCCCCCATTGTGCATTTGCCTGGGGGCCCATTACCCACATCTCCTACGGCATGGAAATTTTAAACAATCTATCTAGGTTGATCCTGCCTTTGCAAGAACTTTTACAGGCGTTTCCAAACGATTATCTTTATGGGTGTCTTGCTGCTGATATTACCCTTAAAAAAGATTTGGTCGACTATATTCATCACTGTCATAATTGGGATGTTGGGATCGATATTCTAGGAAGAGCACGAACTCAAAAACAAAAGGCCTTTGCCTATGGGTATTTGAGCCACTTGGCTGCCGATACAATCTCTCATAATTATTATGTCCCCTATCATATGGTCGCTGCTTTCCCGACTCGTACATTAAAGCACGTCTATTGGGAGCTTCGGTTTGATGCCACACGAGATCCAAAGTTATGGAAACTACCCAAAAAAATTGTGGACCAATACCACAAGTCTTCTCACGATCACTTACTGAAAGGATTTTTAAAACCCACTTTATTTTCTTTCCGAACCAATCGAATGATTTTTAAAGGGATTATGAAGTTGGAACATTCAGACCGATGGTACGACTTGGTTCAAACAGTGGCCCAGCAATCCTCCTGGGAACTGCCCCAAAAAGATGTTCAGGAATTTCATTCGCTGGCGCTAGAAGCCATTTTTGATTTTTTAAACCATGGGAAAAAATCTAAGTTTTATCTCATTGATCCTTCAGGAAAATTGGCACTCGAAAAAGCTAAAAAACTAAGAAGAGACTTCAAAAAAATATACAAACATCAGCCTATCCAAAAAACCAATCAAGAGCTCACACACATCCGACAAGAATTCAAAAAAGCTTTATTTGAAAAAGCCTCCCTTCAACGCTGGGTGGAAGTACAGTAATTTGACGTTACAAGCAAAGCATGGTAGGTAATCCCCCATTCCTCCCAAGATGGTAGTAAAAAATCCATGAAAAAATATTTTTCTTCTATTTTGGTTATTTTTATTTTCTTGGCACTCATTAAATTAGGCCTAACAGCGGGAGATGCTCCAGATGACGTCTTGCAACCAGGTCAATGTAGATGTGACGATCCCGAACATTTTACCACCCAAACAGCGGCGCCCAATGCCTCAAAAGCCAGCGATTTTTTAAGGGGAATATGCCAATATCAAGCCCGAGCCGAAGGGGGGACCGAAACTTTTAATAGTCTCCTTCGTATTGCTCAACTTTTCATTCGAGACAACCCCGTTAATAGCTCCAGTATTCAATTAGACAACAATCGTCCTGTACAAGGGAATGGTTATAATATGATTGTATGGTGGTTTGAAGGAAAAGAGGACGACAACACTCCCTTTCATCATCCTGCCAATGAAGCGCTGTGCAATTTTTTAAAATCACACGATCGCCTATATCCCGCTCCCAAGCGCACGTTAATTAATATCAAAGCTTTTTTGTATTCCTTTGAGCGAGGATATAATCGAGAGTTTGGACTTGATGTGACTTCATTTTTTGGTCACAAAAGTGGTGACCCCAAAGATAAAGATAATCGAAACGATTTAACCACTTCACTAGATAAAGGCATTTTTAGCACAGCCAGTGGAATTGGAAATCCTCTCGCTTCCATTTTAAATTTAGGTATACATGCGGCTATCGAGAAAAAACATGCCAAAGAAATTTCAACCATTGAGTGGTCTTGTTTTGTCGGCGAGTCGTGCAACAAAGGACGAACTCAAACTTCTCATTATGCAGGCGTCACTCAAACCATTGATGAACAGCTGGGGATAAAATTATCGGCCACTCCTCGAATTTTTTCAGATGATGATACTCTGATAGAATTATATAATTTGGAATTCTTCTATGCTATTCCCACCACCACAAAAGAGGCTCCCGTTTTAAAATTTGCGCCTTACAATAATGAAACCTTGAGACTTAGAACCAATGAACTTTTTGTTTTGGGCAGTTATACAATCGATCGCGATGTCAGCACGGGAGAACTGATTGGAACTGGCGATGACAAAGCCCACACCCAAACGCTCATGCTCATTCAGGCTTCCAGACAAGATCAGAATACCGAACAACCTGCCTACAGTGGTGTTCCTCTTTTGTCTTTGGATCGAACTTTTACTCCAGAAGAGTTAGAACAACTGCCTAATGGAAAACTTGATCTCAAAGATATTTTAAAATCAATTGAACGCGTCTGCTATGCTGATCCTGTCAATCCAGATAATCAAGAACCTATTTGTGGATTTAGATTCAATCAAATGGATCAAAAATTCATTAACTACCGAATGAAATTTGAGTTAGAAGGCCCTATTTCTGGCATGTCGGCGCCTATCGCTTACTGGAAACTCGGCGAAGTTTGGAATAGCAAAGGTTATTATCAACTACCCCTTTTTGAACACGACGAACCTGCTCAAGAGTATACCTTAACGATTCAAATTGATGACAAAGGTCCTTCGGACAATGACCGAAAACAGCAAGATCTGGTGGGAATGAAATTTACGTTTACTCACTATAAAAATTCCAGCGATCCTATTTATTTTCAACCCAGAGGTATTCAATGGCTAAAGAGAGGGTTTTTTACAAAACTTTTTGGCGGATAATTTTAAGATTGCCCTTCTTTTTTCTATTTTTGACTTCAAGCTTTGCTTCGGATAACAATCCAATTGCACTACCCTCCGATCTCATTACCTTTGAAAAAATATGCAATGAGTATCGTGTCATCTTGAACTTGAAATTTCAAGACATGAGAAAAACATTTCTCCTTAAAGAAGTTCAGCCTGGAGAAATTCATTTCTTAAATAAAAATCAAGAACCTCAAGCCATCATTCACTTTTTTCACGAAATGAATCCCGAAAAAACAAAAAAAATTGAAAAAGTCAGAATCACCAATCACACGGGAGATGCCTTGCTTGAAGAAGAAACGATAACGATGGGACATAACCTCCAATTCACAGATCCACAAAAACTTATTTTTTTTGATTCAGATTATTCCAACAATCACACTCTGTGTTCTTTGTCTGAAGAGGAAGACAGCAAACAAGTTAAAATCAGTTCCCAAGACAAACCTCAATTCGAAACGATCACACAACGCATGAATGGCACGGGAGAATCCATCCTGAGTCATGAGCTCACCATCGGCTCTACCCATGTTCTAACGATCAGGGATATCAACAAAAATAACCCCGCACAGAGAATGTATGAATACAACCGAAAACAAACGGATTTTCAATTGGGCGCCTTCGGACACCAGTTTAGCTCTAATGGAGGAGATCCTGGAAAAATGTGGCTCGTGGGTGAAAAAAAAGAAAATCACATTATTCCAAATTTTAAATACTACAGCCAATTTCTAACCAACAGAGGAATACGTGGAGATTTAAGTCTCAATGAGTTTTTAAATGAAATTAATGATCGTGTCTACATACGATATTTCAAAAATGATATTCTTAAATTCTTAGATTCTCTAACAGCCAATACTTGGCCCAAAACTGAAAAAAGCATCAATGTCGCAGCCAACAGTCGTTTTTTGGATGAACTCAAGATCTTAAGACAACGCGCAGATGATGCACAAACCAATCCCAGTTTACTTGTGCAAATTAAAACAAAACTTTTGGAATTTATTGCAGCCATTCAAGATGGGTCACTTCAAGTCAATGACAGCAGGAAATAAACCAGTCATATCTATCTTTCTTCTGCTTTCCTTATCATCTCCCCTTTTTGCTGGTATTGAGTTTTCAGATTTTCTTTTCCCTTTAGAAAAAGCTTGTTATTTTGGATGGAAGGGCTTTCAAGATGAAATGCCTAATTTATTTAAAAAAGCCAAAACAGTTGTGCTCCCAAATGGAGATACTTTATTTTATGACAAACAAGGAGAGGTCAGACTTCGGCTGTCTGTGGTGGCCACCTTAAATGAAGATAAGAGTTTTAGAACCACCGCTCTCATTTTTACATTTCTACCGAATAATACCGAAATAAAACTTGAAGCTCTGACCCAAGGACAAAATTTAACGTTGCCAGACATTGACTCGTTACGCATGGGACAATTGCCTTTTTTCCCACAAGGAGAAAATGAATTTTATACTCAAGTGGATTTTTTTGCATCCCACATGAATCAATTTTCCATTGTCATTCAACAAAAATACCTCAAAGACACTTCCAACACGATCAAAGCAGACTTCTTTTCCAACAATCACTCTGATCATTTTTTAGAATATCATGAAATGAATTCCAAAAATGATCGAGAATTTACTTATCAATTAAATGCCCCACTAGATGCCCCACTATACGCGGGTCAATTATCATCTGAAAGGCTCACCGTTAAAAAACATATTCAGCCTGGAATGATTTTAGGTACGGAAGAATATTTTATCAATGATCTACCGGTATCCGCCAAAGAGTATTTGAAGGTATTTGGAGATACCACACCCAATCGCTTCAGCTTACAGAGTTTTATTTTTGGCATGTGGCAAGCCGAATTCCAATCAATGATTCAACATATTAATTTTTGATTTCTTCAACGCTGAGTGGAAGTACAGTAGCAGTCCACTCCCGCATAAGATCATCAAGGAACACAAAAGTTGCCCCATGGAGAAGTGAAAGAAAATAAAGCCTAACTGTGGATCGGGCTCTCGGAAGAATTCAATACAAAAACGAAATATTCCATAAAAAAATAAAAAAAGAGCGGAAAGCTGGCCTTCTTTCACTCGTTTTCTAAAAAACCACAAAAGATAAAAAAGAATGAGCCCCTCAAAAAAAGACTCATACAGTTGTGAAGGATGTCTGGGTAAAAAGCCTCCCTCTGGAAAAATGACACCCCACTTTCCCAATGTAGGACGCCCAAAGAGCTCTCCATTGATAAAATTGCCGATTCTACCAAACCCCAAGCCTATGGGAGCACACAAAACAAAAGCGTCCCCCAAATGCCAAAAAGGAATTTTATATTTTCGACTAAAAAGAATCCCTGCAACCACAACGCCAATCATCCCTCCATGAAACGAAAGTCCGGCCAAGCCCTTCCAAATGGCAATGATTTCGATGGGATTTTGAAAATAATAAGAAAAGTTATAGACAAAAACATAAAAAAATCTAGCCCCTACAAAAAGCCCCACAAAAGCATAAAAAAGTAAGGATTCAATCTTTTCAAAAGAAAGTTTTAAAGAACCTTCTTTGGAAAGCTTATGAAGTAAAAAATAAGAGCCCACAAATGCAATGACATACATGAGGCCATACCATCGCAATTGCAAAGGCCCGAGATGTAGAAGCACGGGATTTAAATGATGAATAAAAACCATATCATTGCCCGCGCAGAACTTCCAAAGAATAGGGCTTAACTTCTAACACTTGTTTTTTAATTTCATTTAAATCTGTGGTTGGAAGTTTACAGGTCTGATGCTCACACACATAGATGGTTGTTTTTTTCTGAAGCATTGTCTTTTGATCTGTCAAAGGCAACTGAGGCGCTTGCCGTTCTTCTCCCTTGGCCGTAGAAAATGCCAAAACTTTATTGGGCAAAAATTCTTGATGGAGATAAAAAAGGATCGCTTGAGTGTGGGAATCTTTTGGCTCTCCAATCACCGCAATTTCTTTAGAGCGATCTGTCGCATAATCTAGGGCCATGAGAAGCTGAGAAGCAGCCCCGGGGTACTGTTTTAAGAAATCCGAAGTGGCCAGCAACATCTTTTGAGCTTTTTCTTGGGTATCTTTTACAAACGTCATGTCATGGAATCTCAAAAGATTAAGGATCGCCATGGCATTGCTATTCGGACGCGCCTCATCATGATATTCCTTAGACCTTCGAATCAAATGAGGATCATGGGCCACGGTAAAAAAATATCCTCCGCCATTTGAATCCCAAAACAACTGATCTTGAGCTTTTTGTAACGTTTGCGCCCACTGAAAGCCATGGAGATTAAAATCAGATTCATACAGTGTTAAAAGACCAAAAATGAGATAGACATAATCATCGAGAGTTCCTTCAAAATGCGCCTCCCCTTGCCGATACCGCTTTAAAAGCTTTTCTTTTTTATAAAGATTTTTTTCGATAAAACGAGCTGCATTCTGAGCTGCTTTTAAATATTTTTCATCCCTCAAAATCTGATAGCCTTTGGCAAAAGAGGCCATCATAAGCCCGTTCCAATCGGTTAAAATTTTATCATCTTTATACGGATGAATGCGTCTTTCTCTCACTTGAAAAAGTTTTTGATGGGCACTTTGCAGGAGGGGATCTTTTTTAATCTCCCAAGAAAATTGTTTTTGTAAATTAAAAATTGTTGCACCCTTTTCAAAGTTTCCATGAGATGTCACCCCATATACCTGACTCACGTGATTAAACTCTTCTTGCGTTAAGATCTTTTTGAGTTCTTCAGGTGTCCACACATAAAATTTTCCTTCTTCTCCTTCGCTATCTGCATCTTCCGCTGAAAAAAAACCCCCTTCTGGCGATGTCATATCTCGAAGAACATACTCTAAAATTTCACGAGCCACGTCCTTATACATATTTTTATGCGTCAGCTGATAGGCCTCTAAATACGTGAAAGATAAAGAAGCATTGTCATAGAGCATTTTTTCAAAATGAGGGATCAGCCAGTGCTCATCTGTCGAATAGCGATGAAAGCCACCTCCCAAATGATCGTAAATACCGCCGCGTGCCATCGCTTCTAACGTTGTCTCAACCATCTGAAGCGCTTTTTGACTTTGCGTACGTTTGGCAATGCGCATGAGTAACTGAAGTTTTTGGCTGGGCGGAAATTTAGGCGCTCCCCCAAACCCGCCATAGGTAGAATCAAAACTGCGCAGAGCTTCTTGATATGCCAGAACCAAACTTTTTTCTGAAAATGCTTGTTCTCCTTTGGCCCCTGCGGCCTCTTTTGCCCCTTCCGAAATCTGAGATCTCAAATGTTGCGCCATTTGCTCACCCACACTCTCCACTTTTTGTTTTTCTGTTTTCCAGGTATGCGCCGCCTGATTTAAAACATATAAAAATTGATCCTTCGGCCAATATGTCCCTCCAAAAAAAGGCTTTAAATCCGTCGTTAAAAACATACTCATGGGCCATCCCCCATGACCGGTCATGGCAACCACCGCATCCATATAGATTTTATCAACATCGGGCCTTTCTTCTCGATCCACTTTAATAGCAATAAAATGCTCGTTTAAAACGTGAGCGACTTCTTCAGTCTCAAAAGATTCTTTTTCCATCACATGGCACCAATGGCAGGTGGAATAACCAATGGATAAAAAAATAGGTTTATTTTCTTTTTTAGCTGCTTCAAAGGCCTCTTCCCCCCACGCATACCAAGCCACAGGATTATCCTTGTGTTGCAAAAGATAAGGGCTTTTTTCTTTTCCAAGGTGGTTTATTTTCATATTTTTTTGATATTTTTTTTGAATTCCTACTACGGCCAACGCTAGCAAACTCACCCCGATAATGAAAGGAATTATTCGGTTTTTTATGTTTTTAGGCAATTTTTAGTCCCCCTTGACGCTGCCTATTTTTTAGGCTATATTGCAGCCTTATTTTACATATGCCAACACTCAATAACATCAAAATTGTCCTTTTATTTCTTATACTTTCTGCACTCATTATCTTTACCCAAGGATGCCAAATCACCCAAGGACGTACCTCATCTGAATCCTCTACTAAAAGTAAAATCTATAACGTTGCTTTTGAACCCTCGGAACTCACCCATCTTCAAACCATTGTCATTTCAGGCATCGATGTTAAAGAAGCACAAGCTTCGATCTCTAGCACGGCTCAATTAAAACTTTCTATCAAGGTTTTATCAGATACGGAGCAGGGGCTAAATGATTTTTTTGAACACATTCAAGCTCAAGATAATGGATATACTTTAAAAATTAATCTCTTTAATAACATGGTCCACTATTGCCACTATGAACAGGTGGGCAGCTTTATTGACGTTACAGGTATTTGCGTCAAAGATCTTAAAATTGAACTTCCACAAACCTCTCACGTTCAAGTTATTTTAAGCGACATTCGGGATAACAAATACACTTTTAAAGTCCAAAATGGGCAGATCTTACAAGAACGATACTGTGGAGAAACGCCAGAAGAGCTCATCAGCATTCTTAAACCCATGACCTTTTCAGATGACCAGCTTCCTATTCTTGCAACCTATATCCGTCATCATCCCACAGGAAGAATTTTTTATGTCCGAGAGGTAGAGCAAATTTTAAATTCTATTTTTTCTGAACGCTTCACCGTTGCACGCATGCTCTCTGAACGAGTCATAGATCCAGATAACGTTCCACAGCTAGAAAGATTTTTCTTTATCACAGAGTGGCAGCAGATACGGGACTATCTGTCACAATAAGTTTTCGTTTTTCAATCCATACCGATAACCAAATTCCTATTTCATAAAGAATGATTAAAGGTAAAGCTAAAAGTAGCTGATTAAAAGGATCAGGGGTCGGAGTGACCACAGCAGCCACAATAAACATCGTCAAAACAGCCACGCGTCTTTTGGCTCTCCACACCGAGACAGAAATCACGCTTAGTCGCACCAAAAGAGCCATCAGCAAAGGCAATTCAAAAA
>JAHFEZ010000069.1 GCA_023248265.1 Deltaproteobacteria bacterium | reverse complement strand
TGTCTACGGAAAATCAGAAGGAAATTCAACTCCTGAAGCAGCATTTCAGCAATGGGCAAACTCAGCAGAGGGAAAAAGCATGAGTGAAAAAAGCCCAGAGCAATTTTCAACCTACAAAACTATGGCAGGAGAACACCAATCTCAATATAATGCTCAAGGCCCAATGCCTGCGGGAGCCACCCCAGAAAACATGGCCTATGCACCAGCAGGAGCAATAGGACCTATGCCTGCTTATAGTGCTTCAGGGGCAACATACTCAGCAACAGCGACTCCAGAGAATATGGCTGCTTATAGTGTTTCAGGGGCAACATACTCAGCAACAGCGACTGTGACAACAGATGTAGCAGCCAACGTGGCAAACACTGTAGCAGCCAACGTGGCAAACACTGTAGCAGCCAGCGTGGGAGACACTGTAGCAGCCAGCGTGGGAAACACTGTAGCAAGCGGGGGTGTAGAGCAAGCAGTTCAAAATCAATGTAATGCTTGCGGATGCGCAGGAAAACCTGCATGCTAATAATAAAGTTCGAGTCTTAAGAAAATAGACTTACTTAAAAAACAGTAGATCCTTCGGTCACAGCTGGAGGATCTACTGTTTTTTTATTTTTTGCTTGAAATAGTTATTCAAAATACCGTACACTATTTTTTACTGGAGGTTTTTATGAAAAAAAGTGTATGGGTTATTTTTCTTCTATCTACTCTCTTTCTCTTCTCGTCTTCCTTATATAGTGGGGGTCAAAAATATAAAGAAGAGCCCAAAACAACCATTGAAAATGGAGACAAGGGTGAAGGGGGAAAAATCATTGAAGAACAGACAAAAAGTGAAAAAACCATTAAAAAAGAAGAAGCTGAAATAAAAAAGAAAAAACAACAAGAACAAGGAGAAAAAATTACAACAGAAATTAAAGAAAAAGAAGAGCAACAAAAACCCCAACAGTAATCTGGCTTTGCTTATTTAAAAAGAAAGGACTGAAAATTATGATAGCTCGTTATGTAAAAATAGTAAGTATTTTATTTTTTGTAGTTATGGCATTCCCCTCTCTCATGCGTGCTCAAGAGACGAAAGAAGCTCCTAAAACTTCTCCAGTTTTTATGCCTACTCAAGAGCTGGTTAAATCTAAGGCCGCTCGATTTTTTGTGACACGAAAATTTGAAGAAGCCTTAAGCGAATTTAAACTTCTTGAAACCAAATACCCCAAAGATCTTGCCATTAAACGCTATATGGGGGCTTGCTATTACCACCTTAAAAAAGATACTCAATCTATAGCCGTATTTAAAACCATTTTAGACGTAGCACCAGGTGACATCCCCTCTCATGACTATTTGGGGAAAATTTATATGCGTCTGGGAGAAATTGGAAAATCTAAAGAACATTTTTCGTTCATTGTTAAAAATGATAAAAGTGGTTCTTATGTCCCCTTTGCTAAATCTCAAATTGATACGTTTGAAAGATTAGAAAGTTTAAAAAAGAAAGTCAAAGCAGAGCCTGGTCAAATCCCCCCAGATCAATTTTTAAAAACAAAAGCAGCTCAAGCTTTTGCCAAAGCAGACTATGCCCAAGCGTTAAAAGAATTTAATGAGTTAGAAAAACAATATCCTAAAGACTTAACGGTTAAACGATATAAAGGACTCACCCAAGCAAAGCTCGAAAAATTTGATGCTGCCATCGATACGCTCAGCAAAGGATTAACGATGGATCCCAACAATGTCCCGCTTCATTACTTTGTAGCTTTGGTTTTAATATCGCAAAGAAAATATGCAGAAGCTAAAAAAGAGCTGGAATTTGTGGATACTCATGACACAGGAAGCTACCAAATGAAAGCCAAAGGCGATATTGCCGCCATTAATAATGTCTTAGCCAGTCAAAAGAACTTTTCGGGATCTGCCTCTGTGAACGCTGAATATAACACAAACCCTGCTCAACGCTCTCGAAAAAATGCGGCTGAAGTCCCTGCTGTCAAATCTGCCAATGTCTTGTCTTTAAATTACAAGTATTTTACTTCAGGGGCATGGTACGCCCAAGCTTCTTACACCAATGCCAATGCTTTTCATACGGATAGCCTTCAGCAGTTAAACTACATTGCCCATGTCTTTGGGACTAACTTAAACTACGTTTCTACGCTCTTTGGAAATTCTTTCTTCGGGCAATTCTCACCCAGTTATACCTATGTAACCGTCGATAGACATTATTATTCTCAATCGTATTCTCCTTCCGCTTTAATTTTTTATTCTCTGGCCAACTGGTGGAGAGTGCTTTTATTAGAAAAAGTAACTTATTCTGTCTATAACAATAAAGGATCTGCTCCAGATTCCACTTCCAAACAGGGGTGGTCTGAAGCATTTACGTTTACCAATACCTTATTCCTCAACTCTGCTCAAACGGTTTCAACCAAGCTCACCTATGAACGTGGTTTAGAGCGCCCACATGGGGCTACCTCTTGGAAAGATATGAATGGTGTGGGCAACACTCTTTCTTTCCCTCTTTATTTCCCTTTTATTTCTAGCTGGATTGCAGGATGGACGGGTGATCTAGAAACTAAATTTAAATACAGTGACTATCCTAAATATAATAGAGCCCCCTCGACTGTTCCTTTGAGAAAAGATGAACAATACTCATGGAGCGGGACGATTAATATCCCCTTGGCAAAAGATCTTAAAACCGCTGTAAAATATTCATATACAGATGTAAGCAGTAAAGATAACGCCTATACCTACGATAACATAGCTGGGGGTGTGACCCTTAGCTATACGTTCTAGTTAGGGTGTTCACTCTATTGTTAGTAAATGGCGCGTATTAAAAAATAAGCCCCTATAGTTAAAAAGCAATACCCTGCCACTTTTTTAAGTGTGAGAAGCCAATGCCCAGATTTGGGCAGCGTGGTTAAAAGGCCTGCAAACACTCCTAAAACCAAAAGCAAAAGCCCCAGCCCCAAAGAAAATGAAAACATAAGAAGCGCTCCATATAGGAAGCTTTGGGTTGTGGCAATAAATGTTAAAATAATACCCAAAATGGGCACTGTGCAGGGAGCCGCGATAAGTCCCGAAGTCAAGCCCATCAAAAAAGCCCCCCCATACCCTTCTTGCCCAGTACTGATGGACCATTGAGGAATTTTAAGTTTGATCCAGCCCAGTTGAAGCGCTCCAAAAAAAAGAATCACAAGTCCTACCAGGATGTAAAAAATGGGGGTCATGGTAAATGTCCCAAAAACTTTCCCAGTGAGAGCCGCAAAAAGTCCAAGAAAAGTATACATGATAGACATTCCCAACACATAGATTCCTGAAAGTTTTGCTGCATGGAGCCGAGACTGAGCTCTGCCTCCAATAAAACTTATCGTAATGGGAATCATAGGATACACACAAGGAGTAAAGCTCGCCAACACTCCTCCTCCAAAAGCTAATAGAAAAGCCAATAGAAAAGAACGAGGAGAGCCTTGCTGGATGATGTGAGCAAAATCCACTTAATCTGCCTTATAACTTTGGACATCCACCGTAAACCCCGCGGACAACGATTTTAATTGGGGCTTGATGTCTTTGGCCGTGCATAGAACCGTGATGATGAGATTTTTAGGATCACTATATTTTTGAATGGCTTGATTGACCTGTTCTAATGTAACACTTTTTAATTTATCTCGATAGGTTTCAAGATAATCTTTGGGAAGTCCCATAAGTTCAATCATCAAAAGCTGGCCTACTTTTCGCCTGGCCGTATCAATTTTAAATGCAAATTCATTGATGAGATTACTTTTGGAGCGATCAAACTCTTCTTGAGTCAGCCCAGATTTGGCATAGTCTTCATAAAGAGAAAGCATAAGTTTTAAAGTATCCATCGTGTCTTTGGTGGCAGGGTAAGCCATCATTCCAAACTCCCCGGGTTGTTTTTTGGGGCGAAACCAACTATAGGCTCCGTAGCTCCACCCTCGTTTGACGCGCACTTCATGCATCAGTCGTGCAGTAAAGCCTCCTCCAAAAGCATTGTTGGCGATAATCAGAGGAAAAAAATCAGGATTTAAGACATCAATGCCCATATGCCCAATGATAATTTGAGTTTGAGTTCGTGCAGGCTTATCAATGAGAACAATATGCCTACCCTCTACTTTTGGGGGCTTAGGATATGAAAAAGAAGAAAAACTTCCTTTAGGTAAAGATTGAAAATACTGCCCCATTTTTTGAGAAAGAGACTGGGTGTCTAAATCTCCTGAAGCCGCAAAAAAAATGTTTTCAGAAACCATTTGTTTTTTAT
>JAHFEZ010000039.1 GCA_023248265.1 Deltaproteobacteria bacterium | reverse complement strand
TTCCAGATACGTTCCCCTATTTAGCCGTTTCTTCCGGGATGATTGAATCGATAGGGCGTTTACAAACAGAGGTCCAGGTGACGGCAGATGTCTCGCTCTTTCAAATCTACGATCCTATTACAGGCCAGAGAGGATTAAACCATCCGGATCGAGAAGAAGAGCCCGTCTTTGATTTTGTGGGAGAAGTCGATCGAGATCCCAAAGGAAATTTTTTGATGCATCCGGCCGAAGGGGAAGACGTTGAAAATGCAAGTCTTGTCTATATCAATGGAGAACTTCACTTTTTTTTAAATGCTTCTGATTCAAATGGAGATTCAGGATTGTTGCAGTTTAAAATTTCTGATGCCAGTGAACCTCATGCCGATAAACTGGCCTTTCATGTTATTACAAGTCTTGAAGATCGGGAGGATGAAGCCGATGCAGAGGCGTTACCAGCCATTAGAAAAAAAGGAAAATCCGAGGCCAATAAAGGAAATTTTCATCTTTTGTTTTCAACCAGAAGAGGGAAAAGAAGTCAAACGGAAGTTTTTATTTTAAAGCCTGATTTTGATTCTCACACACTTCAGGTTTTAAAAAGGGGAAAGATTTCAGATAAATTTTATAAGGACGATGAGCTTTCTTATCGAACCCACATTGCCAGAGGGGCTGTGCTTTTCGATGAGGTCACTCCCGGACAAAAAACAGAGGGTGGCTATGATCAAATGTATGATGACACCGTTGCCCATTTAAATGTGGCGGAGTCCATGCCCAAAAAACCAGTTTATGGATATTTAAAAGCCAAAGAAGTGCAGTCCGTGGTTTTAGATACGTTAGATTATTTTATTTTTAATGAAGAAGGAGCCAGAGCCAAAGCCTTAAAAATTTTAAGAACCACAGGACTTTATTTTAAAAGACCCACAGCTGGGATGCCAGAAAAACTTTTGGGACAACTTTTGGTTGCTGATTGGAAAAAAGAAGTCGACGACGATGACAAGGTGCTTTTTTCTGAAGAGATCACACTTTCTTCAGGAACCCGAGGAAGACTGGTAGGGATTGCCTTAGACAAAGGATATGAAGGTGGGAAAAGTAGTTTTACAGTGGAACTTCTTTTTATTTATAGAAATTCAGAGAAGATAGGAGGGCTTCAGTCTTTGGGTGGACAACCTTCTCAGGAAGGGGATGACGACGAGGTCGATGATGAGGAAGAAGTGGAAGAAGAGGCGCCCGGCGCAACGTCCGAAGAACGTGTTTTGCTTTTAGATGAAATTAAGTTTCAAATGCCTTTTCGAGCACTGCAAGCTGTGGAAGCTTTTCCTGGCAAAAAGAAAACCGCTGGAAATGTCAGTATTCTTTTTTCAACAGAACCTTCGGGCAGACAAAAAGGAGGCGTGTGGAGTTATTCCTATGTATTTGAAGGGGGAGGAAAGCAAGTGCTCACTGCTAAGTCAATCAGTTCAAATGTTCGACTTTCTGAAGAGCCTGTCGTGGCCTCAGAAATGGTAGCGCGTTTTTTTATAGATGAGGCAGGCCATCTTTATTGGGTCAAAGAACCTCAAAAGTCTCCGAAGGATGCTGATTTTTCACTCATGAGTCTTCGAGATGGAAGTCCCGTTCTTTTAAATTCTTCAACTGGAAGGACATTGTCGTTACGATCTGTTTTGGATTCGAAGAAAGAAGGAGAAGGGGGAGAAGATGGGGAGGGCTTTTCGATGGACCGGTATTCCTCTGCCACCTGGAGAGTGTGGAGTGAATATGGTGTTGAAAAGCGAATCGAGCGATTTGATCAATTGGAGGATGCAGCTTCAAAAAGAAGAGTGAAAAAAAAGGAGGAGGTAGCAGAAGAAACCGACGAAGAAGCTAATGAGGAAGAAGGTGAGGCAGCAGAAGAAGAAAAAAGGCCAGACCCTCGCCCTTTAAAAAGAGATCAGCGTCCTCGAAAAAACGTGCATGCACGGATGGCAGAGGTTTATCCAAATTTGACAACACTTTTGGGTCAGCTGGCTGATCCTAGGGAAAAACCGCAACATAAAATTTTGCTGGTTCCAGATGACCAACGAGAACATCTCGTGGGCTATATTTTAAAACTTTGGGCAGAGGGTAAGGCTCTTCAAGGCAATCTTTTGCCTCCGACCTTTCCATGGGTGAGGGAAAACGACAACTTAAAACTCTATGTCTTAGATGCTACCAAATCAGGCCAGGATGACTTTTGGGAAAATTTTAAGGATATGGATAAACAGCGAAATACGGATCGTGCGGTTGTATTGGTGGATATGAATGATTTGTCAGCTGTGGCACGTCCTCAAATGCGAGACTCCGAGGAAGAACCTTTTGTATTTAATGAAGTGATTGCAGACGATGGTCAAACCATCGTCAAAGGAGAAGCGCTTCCCCCGCATGGGGCCTATCTTTTGGCGTCTGAGGGAAGAAGATGGTCTTTAGCAGAGTTTCAAAAAAGAGCGGCTCAGAAGAACATTTCTATTTTACTGGTGGGCTCTCGTCCTAATTTAGAAAGAGTGATGCATGACTCCACCACCGAAGGTCGAGCAGGACTTTGGTCTAAAGAGCACTTTGATCCTCCCATTTCCTATTATCATGGAAGTTGGCGATTGTGGGGGCCTCATACCACTCAAGTGAGTCCTATCGTTGAAGAAGTGTCATCTCATGGGGTGAGTAAATATCGGGAAAAAATATTTAGCGATTTGGAAAGAATTATCAAAGAATTGGCTGATCCTTCTATACCTGCAAAACATCGGCTCCTCATTGTCCCTCCTGAAATTAAAGAGTTTGTGGAGAGTCTTCTCATTGCCAGATGGAGCGATGAAAAATTAGGTGCGGAACCGTGGCATTTTAAAAATCCAGCGCTTCGTGTGTTCATGCTCTCCAATGAAGTTGAGGCAGAAGGAGCTAAGAAGAAGGGAAGTGCCAAAGGTCACATGGGCCAAGAACTTATTTTTGAAAACTTAGATATCATTCGTTCTTTGCCCGCAGAGCAGCGAGCGGTGGTTTTGGCTGATTTAGAGGAAGTGATTCAATTGGGCAGGCCGGTGGCCTCCAATCCGCAATATGATGAATTTCAGTTAACAGATCTTTCTATAGCAGATGCTGCAGATGAGAAGAATCCCGCTTTAGATGCCGCCCCTGCAGATATTGAGGAACAAGCCTTCCCGCCTCATATGCTCTATCTTTTGGCTACCGAAGGAGAAAGAGTTTCTTTAAAAGAATTTCAACAAAGGGATCCAAAAGCATCTAAAAAAATTCCTATGCTTCTGATCGGAACCGAAGGAGAGCTTGAGAGAATCCAAAGGGATATTTCCATTGAAAATCATTCGGGGCTTTTAAAAGATTTTGAAGTGGTACATTTGTCTTTGCCCGATCACATGGTGCGTCGGGCCATGCTCAAACAAGCGCTCAATCGACCAGAAATTAGAAATTTAGGATATCGGTTTGATGCCAGAACGCCAGATGCTTCAGGAGCTGCGTCAGGAAATATGCCGACCGATCAAGAAAGAGCACAAGATGAATTATTGGCGTACATGGTGAGTTTTTGTGAGCGATTGGCCGTCCAAAACAAAATGAATGTACTCACAGCTTTTTTAAAAATGTTTCAAGCGTTTAATGCAGCTCTGGTTCGAGATGAAGAATTAAGAGATGAAAAAATTGTGGACCGTCGGTTTGTTCAAAGGCTGATGGCCTCTATCTTTCGTGTACAACTCAATCCTTCTTTGCTTCCGAAAGATGATCCCTTGGTTTTAATTCAAGATGAGTCAGATATTGCACTTCGGGTCGAAGCGGCAGGATACAAAGGGCCGTTTGATTTAACGACTCAAACAGTTAGGGTTCTTTCCAGGCAGACAGAACCCAATCCTAAACTTCCCATTCCTGCCTCCCTCCTTGCGTTTGGAGAGTCCGGAAGTGGTAAAACGTCGCTGGTCTTAGCGTTGATTAAAGTGTTTTTTGATGAACCCCATGCCGTGTATGATTTTAAAAATCCCAATCATCCAGGGGCGAGAGCCTTTGTTTTAAACTGTAGAAAGCTCGTAGAAAAAGATGCCAAGGCCAAAGTGGCAGAAGGAGAAATGACCGTTGAAGAAGCTTTTAGACATTTGGATCATTTTTTAACACTTCCCAACGGTGCGCGGGGACTGATTCTCTTGGATGATATTCATGCCCCTGGTGATCCTATTCGAAATAAACTTTTGGCTAAGATTCAAACGTTGGTGGGATCTGAAGATGGTATGTGGAGAGGGGTGTCAGCGTTTGCTCAGGGGCCTGACCGAGGTGAGGTCAAAGAAGTTCCACTTCAAAATGTCATGCTTTTTGCGACCGCCAACCCCACGTACGATCAAGAAAAGCTCAAGCGGTTTCAAAAAGATAGGAAAAAACCTCCGACAACAGAAGAATTGATTTTGGCCTCTCTTTCTACAGAAGATCAACAGCTTGATCTTTCCTTTTTGTTTCGATGGGGGGGGATATTAAGGCTAGATGTTTTTGACAGTCAGGCCAAAACCCCTGCGGTTTTGGCCGAGGCAAGAAGTGGGGCTCAACCTGTTTTTAATAACCAAAATCGTTTAATTTTAGTTTCTCCAGAGAGTGCAGAGCTTATTCGGCAACGATTTCCAAATGCCAATGCCAGAACCTTTTTGGCGCAAACTTCCCCGGCACTCCTGGCGGCCTCTAACCGTGTTCATAGCTCTTCGCCTTTGCATATTGTGGTTCCCAGAGATGTGAAGTTTCGAGTGAGAAAAGAAGAACTGGGGACAGATAACGCCGGTGGCGATAGGGATAGTGATGATCTCAGGAATAGGGAAAGAGACGATGAAGATGAGTGGGATGGTGAGGAGGAGGGCGAAGACACGGGGGGTCATCCTTCCCAGTTAGATACCAGCAGAAATTTGGCGATTGAAACTTTTATTCAAGAACACATTCAAGCCTTGCCGGTTGCGGATAGCTTTGAGGGGAATCTGGAACTTTTGAGACTCATGGTGGGGAGTTTTAGAAGTTATTTATTAGAAAACATGATTAAATCCCTCAGGCGGGATATGCGATTTGCAAAAGATCCCCACAGTCAGCATTTAAGTTTGGCCCCCTTCCTTCATGCCACTCATGCCCACTTGTGGGTGCATCCAGGCCTTCCCTTGAGTGATTTAAATTTAGATCCCAAAGAGTTTGGAGCTACCAATCGTTCCTTAGAAGAAAGATTTAAACAGGCACTTCAGTTGAGAGATGTGGCGGCGACCCATCCTTTTGCGAAGTGGATTTTTAGCCGAACACGCAACGATCAACTCCTTCCGTTGCTGTCAGGAGAAGTTTCATTCCTCACGGTTGCGCGTTCCAGACGAGATATTTTGGTTGAAACAGAACAAATATTGCGGCAATGGGCTCAGGGATTTTTGCAACTGATGGTAGGGGTAGAATCCCTAGATCATCCTCCGGAATCTCGTCTGTGGCTTTCAAAATTGAAACCTCCGGATCCGCTGATCATAGAAGAAGCGGTAAAACAGGTTGGGACCTTTTATTTAGATTTTCTGGCAAGGCTTTATGACGGAGGCCTTCTGGAAAATGAACGCCCTGGTGAATACGCAACTATTACCACCTATGATGCGGCACGGCTCTTTTTGATGACATTGGATCGAGCGATTGCCAGACTTTCATGGGCGAAAACGGAAAGCTTTGTTACCCGATCATTACTGCAAGCCGCAAATGATTTGTCCTTAGGGGAGCTTCCTGGATTTCAAAACTATGTATTTAGAAGTCCCGATTCTATTTTGGTTCCCAGAACCATTGACTTGCCATTACAAATTGCCTCTAGCTCCGAAATATTTCGAGAATGGGCCAAAGGCGATAGTGGTTCTGAGGGCGATGAAACTACGGTGGGTAAGCCAGAAAGACTTGCGACACGATTTTTAGATGAGTGTGAACGCATGTTTCAAAGACCCAAAACAACAGGAACAGAAAGTGGAGGCCCCAGGTGATGAGGAGTATCCTGAATATCGGCCTGAATATCGGAATGACATTTCTAGTGTCATTGGGAGCGTGGGCCGCAGATGATCCCTGTGAGAAGATTTTAGAAAAAGGCCCCGGAGCGTTGTCGATTGTTTCCAGTGGACGAGATGGCGATGTGATAGCCCGATACAAAGAAGAATTTAGGATTGCCTCTGAAGCCGCTTTCAAGCTTGGAATCAATGTGCCTCCTCACCGTGCAGAACTGGTCCCTTCGGGGCAACTAACCGTGCTGGCCAATGTAGGCCATTATCCTATGCCGCACTGGTATGATGGGGCCAAAGTAATTAAAGCCTCTACAGCCGGAGGTGTTTTGGAATTTGTCGATCCCGGCTGTCCAACGTGTCGCTCCTTTTATCAAGATACCACACCGCCTGAGTGGCAAAGATCCATTCTCTTTCATGTGCTGGGCCATAATGATGTGGCAGTTCTGTCTCAATTTGGTGTGGTCAGAGCACCCCTTGATCCTATGGCGTTTTCGTTACAGTTAGCCGATGTGATCTCACGACTCTATCAAGAGGTAGACCATGATGAAGTGGCTTTGTGGATTCAACAGATGCTGACTGTTACAGAAATGCAAGATTATCCGTATGGGTCATTTGACAGTCCTCAATCTTTGGTTCGAAAGCCACCCTCTGCTGTGCAGCAAGTCGTAGCCAGGGCCATCGAAAGAGATATTTTAGGTCAGCCCATTGGAAATCGTGATCCGTATGCGCCTCAGACACATCCCAAAAGACCCACACCCAGTGTGCTTCAGTTTTTGGTTGAAAACTTACCAGCTTCAGCCCCAGCGTGGAAAAAAGATGTGCTTCGTCTTTTGGAGCTCACCTATCGTGCCTATGGGTCTTTTGCGCAGCAAAAAATTCTAAACGAAGGATGGGCAACATTCATGCAATGGTTTTTGCCCAAATACACTCCCTGGAGAGATAGCAAAGATTTGGTTCAATATGGAGATTTGCTGTGGGGCGTGGCCGTACCTAAACTGGATAACCCTTACTGGTTGGGATTTGAAGGATGGAGATGTCTCTATCGACGATTTTTGGCCAGAGACAATGTCAAAGCGTTATCTTCCGACGAAGAGCGAGACAAAGCGTTTGTCAGTTATGCGCATGGCATTATTGCACAGGATTCGGATTTTGATTTTATTTTTAGAGCCTTTGATGCCCAGTGGGTGTTTGAACAAAAGCTTTATTTAAAACGAGAAGCAGCTGGGGATGAATGGGATTGGGAGCTTCCCGGTCGGGAACCAGACCACAATACCCAGGCTATTATTACTTCTCGTGATCCAAAAAAAGTCATTGCCTGGATTGCCAAAAATGTGGCCGATCACACACGTCACTGGGCCAGGGTTCAGATGGTCAATGAAAATGGGATGGGGCGAGGGGTGGCTGTGTATGAACATCAGGTGTTTGAAGATATTCCTTTGCAGTTTAAATCTGCTGCAAAGGCTGTCTTTGTGTTAACCCAAGTTCATGAAAAACCAGTGAGTCTAAAAACCGTGGCTTCAACATCGTGGCTTCAAAAATTTAGACCACCGCCGGATAACTGGTGGACTGTGGTTCGGATAATGTACCCTGGTTGGATCCCACCCTGGTTTCCACCGCCCGAACCAGAATTAAGAATCTTTCCCATCCGAATCGAAGTGACTCCGGAGGGCAAAGTCCAAGTGTTTGAAGTCAAAACAAAGGCGGGGGAGACCGAAGAGGGGGAGACAAACGAAGGAAAGACCGAAGAAGTTATTCATGAAGAACTCACAACTAAAGCACAAGATGCAGTGACAGCCTATAAATTTGATTTAAGAAGCTCTGTCAACGATGATTTGGCCGCTAGAGAAGAAAAGAGATTTTCTCCGCAAATCATAAACCAAGTTGTGGATGTGGTGATTGACCCAGCCTTGGGGATTTTGCATCATGGTCCAGGGTCTGCTGAAGCGGTTTTAGAATATACGCGAATGCTCAAAGCGCGGCTGGCCCGTGCGATTGAAAAGGCATTAAAAGGAGAGCTTCCTGTTTTGCATGGAAAAAAATCTGTTCGCATTCGCGTGTTGCCAGAAATTCCAACGTTTAAACTGGATTTTAAAGTAGCCCGTCTTTTAAAAGAAAAACTTCCTCCAGCTCCGCCTCCAGCTTCGATTGATCTCCAGACTTCGATGGCGACTCCGATGGCCCCCATGGCGGCGAAGGACAATTCTGATTTAGGACAAGGCGATGGCGATATCGGAGATCACCACTGGGATAAAAAAGATGAAGATGGAGACGGCGATGGGGATGATCCATCAGATGAGGAACCCGATGATTTTGACGGGCCTCCACAAGATCCATCGTATATTGATATTCCCTTGGATCTTTGGGCGAAGTTTTTGGCTGATGAGTTAGAACTTCCCAACATGAGAAATTTGGCAGGAAAAAGTGATGAGGTAGACACCTTTAGAGTGGGCGCCCGAAAACATCCCAAAGGAAGTATTCTTTGGGATCGAACGATTCCAGCCGCTCTTTTTCATTCCATCATGGAAAGGCTAGCCAAAGGACAACCTCCCATTGAGGACTTAGGAAGACAACTTGTCGAAGGCAATAAATATTTAACACCGGATGATTACATTGTGTCTTCGACGGATACAACACCTCTGCCAGATCTTAATGCGGTGGTGGTGTTTGTTATTGATATGACAGGGAGTATGAATGGCCTTCCTCAAGCTATAGAAACAGATATGGTCATGAACATGAAATTGTTGCTTCAGAACAAGTATAAGAAAGTTGAGTTTCGTTTCGTGGGCTATGACGATGTTGCCCATGAGTTTAGCGAAGAAGAGGTTTTAAAGACAGCCTTAGGAGGAGGGAATACCGATTCTACAGGATATATCTTGGCTAAGGAAATTTTGGATACCTATCCTGATGGTCGGTGGGACAAGTATGTGATGGGCATGGGAGATGGGGGTTCCACGGATACCGAAGCAACCATCAAAGCTATGCAAGATCTTCAAGCCGTTACACGCTATATGGCCTGGGCACAGGTGGATATGTATAACTGGCACTTTACGATAGAATTTGTCGATGCCATTCAAAAACTTGCAAAAGAAAGTCAATGGTTTGGGTTTACTCGCCTCACAGATAGAAGGGATGTGCTAAGAGCCATGTTAGAACTTTTTGGAAAGGATAGGCAAAAGAAAGAATAATATATGAGTGGCATTTTATTTTTTATTTTTTTTACCGTTCTGGGAGGTACGGCTTTAGCCGCAGACGATCCTTGTGAGAAGATTTTGAAAGACGGTCTCGGAGAGTTGTCGATTGTTTCCAGTGGACGAGATGGCGATGTGATAGGCCGATACAAAGAAGAATTTAAGATTGCCTCTGAAGCCGCTTTCAGGCTTGGAATTAATGTGCCTCCTCACCGTGCAGAACTCGTCCCTTCAGGCCAACTGACGGTGCTTGCCAGTGTAGGCCATTATCCGATGCCCCACTGGTATGATGGGGCCAAAGTGATTCAAGCTGCTAAGAGCGGAAGCGTTTTGGAATTTGTCGATCCCGGCTGTCCAACATGTCGCTCCTTTTATCAAGATACGACAGAACCTATTGAGCAACGATCTGTTTTCCTTCATGTGCTGGGCCATAATGATGTGGCAGTTCTATCGCAATTTGGTGTGGTCAGAGCACCCCTTGATCCCATGGCGTTTTCGTTACAGTTAGCCGATGTGATCTCACGGCTCTATCAAGAGGTAGACCATGATGAAGTGGCTTTGTGGATTCAACAGATGCTGACTGTGGTTGACATGCAAGATTATCCGTATGGATCTTTTGACAGTCCCCAATCTCTCATTCGAAAGCCACCCTCTGCTGTGCAGCAAGTCGTAGCCAGGGCCATCGAAAGAGATATTTTAGGTCAAGTCATTGGAAATCGTGATCCGTATGCGCCTCAGACACATCCCAAAAGACCCACACCCAGTGTGCTTCAGTTTTTGGTTGAAAACTTGCCAAATTCTGCACCGGCGTGGAAAAAAGATGTGCTTCGTCTTTTGGAGCTCACCTATCGTGCCTATGGGTCTTTTGCACAGCAAAAAATTCTAAACGAAGGATGGGCAACGTTTATGGAATGGTTTTTGCCCAAATACACTCCCTGGAGAGATAGCAAAGATTTAGTTCATTACGGAAATTTTATGTGGGGAGTAGCGGGAGGGGCTTCACCTGAACTGGATAATCCTTACTGGTTGGGGTTTGAAGGATGGAAGTGTTTATATCGACGATTTTTAGAAAGAGAAGACATTAAAGCATTGCCTTCGGATGAAGAGCGAGACAAAGCGTTTGTCAGCTATGCCCATGGCATTATTGCACAGGATTCTGATTTTGATTTTATTTTAAGAGCCTTGGATGCCCAGTGGGTGTTTAAACAAAATCTTTATTTAAAACGAGAAGCAAAAGGGGACGAATGGGATTGGGAGCTTCCAGGTAGGGAACCAGACCACAATACCCAAGCCATTATTACTTCTCGCGATCCTAAAAAAGTTATTGCATGGATTGCCAAAAATATTGCTGATCACACACGCCATTGGCCCAGGGTTCAGATGGTCAACGAAAATGGGATGGGGCGAGGGGTGGCTGTATATGAACACCAGGTATTTGAAGATATTCCTTTGCAATTACGATCTGCTGCAAAGACACTTTTTGTGTTAACCCAAGTTCATGAAAAACCGGTGAGTCTAAAAACCGTGGCGTCTGTGTGGGTACAACCTCCTCCACAGCAAGATGATGATGATGATTTCTGGGCGTTTTTGACAGTTGCACGGAAAGTACCTCTGACAAACTGGGACGATTATATAAGAGCTAACGTAAAGGATATTCCGCCAGAGATCAGTGCGATATCTCCAAAATTTCGGCCAGGATTTTGGCCAGGGCCTTGGTTTCCATGGCCCGAACCAGAATTAAAAATTTCCCCCATCCGAATTGAAGTGACTCCGGAGGGAAAAGTCCAAGTCTTTGAAATTAAAACAAAGGATGGTGGAAAGATCGAGGAAGTTTTGCATAAGGAGCTTACGGAAAAAGCACAAGATGCAGTGATAGCCTATAAATTTGATTTAAGAAGTTCTGGGAATGATGATTTGGCCCAAAGAGAAGACAAGAGATTTTCTCCGCAAATCATAAACCAAATTGTGGATGTGGTAATTGATCCAGCTCTTGGGATTTTGCATCATGGCCCAGGGTCTGCCGAAGCAGTTTTAGAATATACCCAAATGGTCAAAGCACGGCTGGCTCGTGCGATTGAAAGGGCATTGAAAGGAGAAATCCCTATTATCCGAGGAAAAAAAGGGGTTCGCATTCGCGTGTTGCCAGAAATTCCAACGTTTAAACTGGATTTGAAAGTAGCGCGTCTTTTAAGAAAAAAACTTCCGCCAGCTCCTATCGATCCGACGGTGGTTCCACGCGTAGAAGTGGGCCAGGTTCCGATGGCGAAGGACAATTCTGATTTGGGGCAAGGCGATGGCGATATCGGAGATCACCACTGGGATAAGAAAGATGAAGATGGAGATGGAGGAGGCGATGGAGATGGCGATGGCGACGGAGATCCTG
>JAHFEZ010000038.1 GCA_023248265.1 Deltaproteobacteria bacterium | reverse complement strand
TTTTATTGAGGTGACAAATTGCTTTTGCCTAAATTTTATGCTATAAGAAAACGCTTCTTATGAAAATTCTTAAGTCTATTTTGGTGCTGCTATGTATCTCTCAAGTAAGTTTTGCTCAGTCATCTCCGAACTTTAGTTTTTTGGGATTGGACGAAATTAAAAACAAAGTGAATGCAGATTTGAAAAGATTTACGGAGCGTACAGGAGTTGTTTCGAATTTTAGATCTTTAGCGCCAGCCAGTCCTTTGGGGATCTGGGGATTTAATGTGGGCGTAGAACTCACCTCTCTTTCTCCAAATACATTTGAAATTTTAGGGCAATCTTTAAATCTGCCTTCCTATTTTCCACGTTTTCATGCGGCCAAAGGATTGACTCCCAATCTGGATGGAGAAATTTCACTTTTGGTTCCTCGTTTTATTATGAATCAAAATACGACGATTCCTGAGGAAGTTAAAAGTTTGGTTGTTTATGGGGCAGGATTAAAATATACCCTCCTTGGGGAAGATGAGTTCCCCATTTCTCTAGCTGCGCGGGTAACCTATAATCGTCTTAATCTTAGTTTTTTTAAATCAGATACGTATGGAGCAGATGTTTCTTTGAGTCGTGCTATCACTCTTCCTATTATTCCTTTGCGGTTAACTCCGTATGCCGGAGTTGGTTATATGGCGATTAATGGGGCATTTAAAAAGAAATTTATTGGTATGGATGCTATCGATACCCACAGTATTCAAGATTATCGTTATTTTGGGGGATTGAGCGCCAAGCTCTTTATCTTTAATGTGACAGGCCAAATAGATACCCCTGCAACGCTTAAGAAAATTGAGTCAAAGAGTTTTAAAATCAGTATCGAAATCTAGCCTTCTGTTCGTCAAATTTTTCTCAAGTTCCGTTCCCATCTACCCGAAAAGAAAATGAAATTAGAAAGGAGCAATAAGATGAAAATCTATTCAAAGTTATTTTTGTTGGGGATGGTTGGTATTTTTGTGGGACTGCTTTTTATCCAAATATCCAGCGCTGACACTAAAGTTATTCAAAAAAATCAAATGAGCCGTATAGGTCTTCGTCAGCACCCCTCTGGAGAAATTGAAGTCTTCTTCTTTAGCCAAGGTCAATTTTATTATTTTCCAGAAATCAGCGCTGAGGAGGGTTCTAAAAAGGCCAGTATCCTGATTCAATTTCTAAAACAGTGTAGCCGTCTTTCGATTCATGATTATCCAACGGCTCCTCAGGGACAGCAAAGAGGAAGTACTCCTGTGGCCTTTAGAGATTATACATTTGAGTTTTAAGACCGATATTTTTTAAGAATCGTATCAATAATATTTGTTGTAGATTTTCCTTGGACGTAGTGGATCGTCTTTACTCTCCCGCCATTTTTAAGAACCAGATCAGAGCCAATAATTTTATCTTGGGCCCAATCGCCGCCTTTGACCAAAACATCCGGTTTTAAAGCTGCAATGGTTTTATACGGAGTGTCTTCATGGAAAAAGGTGATAAAATCTATAGCTTTTAAAGAACCCATGATTTGAGCTCTTTCTTTTAAAGGAACAATGGGACGCAAAGAGCCTTTTATTTTTTTAACAGAAATATCAGAATTTAATGCGACCACTAAGATATCCCCGCATTTTTTTGCGGCCGCCAGATAGCGAACATGGCCTGCATGAAGAATATCAAAGCATCCATTGGTAAAAACAATTTTTTTCTTTTTTCTTTGAAGCTTTGCTAAAAGAGGTTTTAAGTTTTTAACAGGATAAAGTTTAAGAATGATGGTTGACACGACGAGTAAAGAGGTCTCCTAAAGAAGGGGTTTTAAACTGGTTAAAAAATAAAAAGTAAAATAGAGAAATCATCATGAAGAGTAAGAAATGAAAAAATAATACAAAGCCTTTTTGAATAAACTGTACCCAGGTTTGAAAATCTCGAATCCCCAGCTGCCAAGAGGCCAGCCCGCATAAAAGACCAAAGAAAAAAAGAATAAAAAGTTCATCACATAAAAAAGCAAGAAACGTATAGGAACCTGTATTGAGAGAAGGAGAAGTGGGTTCTTTTAGGATTTGAGAGGTATTATTTTTTTGCCTATTTTTTTGTATGGGACGAGAAATTTTAAAGGCAGAAGGATGAATCCCTAATCCTTCATCTAAAGCTCTAAATTGAATGGGATCTAAATCACTCACGTCCTTACTATACACGATTTAGATCTCCTTTAACATACTGAAGAATAGCTGTAACTGCAGGAGCTACGGTTTCTGTTCTTAAGATTCTTTTTCCTAAGGAGACCACATGAAAGTGGGCTTTTTGAGCTGCTGAAATTTCTGTGGGTGAAAATCCTCCTTCCGGGCCAATGAGAAAACAAAACCGAGAAGCCGAGGAGATGTTCAATACTTCATTAAAAGTTTTAGAGGTCTCAAGTTCGTAAAACATTATTTTTTCATGCTGAGGATAGTTATTTAGAAATTCTGTAAAAGAGCGAGGAGTAGAAATGACAGGCACTTTAGTCCTCCCCGTTTGTTGGGCGGATTGTTGGGCGATCTTTTGCCAGCGTGCTACTTTTTGAGAGGAAGTTTTTTTCAAATCTGATCGCTCTGTAATGAGAGGGATCAGCTGAGAAATACCAAGCTCTGTTACTTTGGGAATGAGATCGTCAAACTTAGAGCCCTTGGGGAGTCCTTGGCCGATCACAATTTCTAAAGGAGATTCTTTATCCCCTTTTTGAGAGGCAAGGATGTGAAGCGTTGTGCTGTTTTTATCCATGACTGTGATTTTTGCAGTAAACTCTTCTGAGCCCCCATTAAAAAGATACAAAGGATCGTTCACTTTCATTCGAAGGACATTTTTTATATAGTGATGCTCCTCTCCTTTCAATGTGAGAAGGCTATTTTCCTTTAATTCTTGGTGGATAAAAATCCTGCTCATAGGTGCCTAAAGATTATTTATCAGCACATCAGGCTCCTGTCAAAAGATTAGATTTGTTGAAGTCTGAAATATTTATTATAAGTACATGAAATTACTTATATTTTTTAGTTTTCTTGACTGGGGGCGTTCATAAATTGATCATTTTTTGATCAAGATGGGGCCATATCTATGCTTAAAAAAGTGGCATATTTGTTGCTTAACTATCCCCCTGTACTTCATACGAAAAAAGGGGGAGGGTCGTGGTGATCCGTAAAAAGAGAATCTTCACTGTCTTACTTTGTGCTTTTTTAATGACACAAAAGGTTTTGGGTGCCGGCATAGATGCCCAAGTCATCCAGGTTGTAAAAAAGGCACTTCAAAAAATGGCTCCGGAAGAGATCGCTCAAGTTGAAAGAGAGGGAATCTCTGGTTGGAAAAGAGTTACCATCAATGCGCTGACGCAAGCTCTTAAAGACAATGTGGTTGCCACAGATGTTTTTGATTCTGTCTTAAATCAATTGAAATCTCCAGAAGAGCTTTCAAAATTTATGAGAGCGCATCCTGATATTGTTTCAGATTTAAAACCAGGACTACAAGTTTCTATAGAAAGACTCGTGTTAGAAGGCCAAGGGGAAGTACAAGCCTCTGTTGCTCCTGTCACAAGCAATCTATTCGGACGTAATAGACTTCAGGCGCTTTTAGAACCTACGGATGGTGAGATGACTGTTTTAATGGGTGCACAAAAAGCGGAAAGAAATGGAATAGCTGCGGCAGCCTCCGCTTCTCAGGAAGCAGTCCCTCAATTTTTAGATCGGACTTTTTTACAAGGAGCCGCATTTAGTGAAAGTATTGCTCCAGAAGTAGAAAAAGAAGTTTTATTTCATGCAATATTTCCAGAATTTAGAGTATCCAAAGAACTTCTGCGGACAAATTACCAAGAATGGATCGCACTTTTAATCGATCATGGAGAATTTACACTCACCAGTTCTAAGGTGACAGAGAAAGGTACGTTATATGTTTTAAAATCTGCTCAGGCGGGTGGAGTAGAAATGACAGTTTTTACTACTTCTTTTAATGGAGATGTTCGATTGACATCGATTGATCTTTGCTACTCATTTCAAGAAAAAGGGGTTGAGTCTTTAGTGTCCTATCGCCATCATATTTCATACTTAGATGATAATATTTCTGCTTGGGTCATCGAAAGAGATGGAAAATCCATCCTAGATCGCTTTTATGGATTGCATTATTAAGTCCGCGCATACGGTGCGGTTTCGACCTTTGCGTTTGGCTTGATAAAGCGCTTTGTCTGTTTTTAGAACCAATTTTTTAGGATCTTTTTCTTGGGAAAGGCCTGCCACTCCAATACTAACCGTAAGTCCTTTTTTCTTTTTATTTTTAATTTTATAAGAAAACTTCTTTTGGGCGATAGCTTTGCGCAGTCGCTCAGCCATTTCTAAGGCCTTTTTAGGAGGTGTCTCAGTTAGAATAATGGCAAACTCTTCACCGCCATAGCGAGCAATGAAGTCGGTACTTCGAATATTTTTCTTAAGAATATGAGCAATGGTTTTTAAGGCTTTGTCGCCTACAGCGTGACCGTGTTCGTCATTGTAATTTTTAAAATAGTCAATATCGATGAGGAGCAGAGATAGAGGATGCTTATAACGCTCAGAGCGTTCGATTTCAGATTTTAATTGGGCCCAAAAATATCGTTGGTTTCCTACCTGTGTGAGTTCATCAGTGACGGCAAGTTCATTTAATTTTTGAGTACGATCTTGGACCGTTTTTTCAAGGCCCTCATTCACTCGTTTTAACTCATCTACAAGCTGCTTATTGCGAGCTTCAGAATCAAAGTGTTCTAAGGCTCGTTGTGCCATCAATTTAAGCTCATGATTATTCCAAGGCTTTGTCACATATCGATACAGGCCCACCTCATTAATGGCTTCAATCAGATCCTCTACATCGGTATAGCCTGTTAGAATAATACGGATAATATGGGGATGCGTTTTTTGAAGTATTTTAAAAAATTCAATGCCTGTCATCTCTGGCATGCGTTGATCACAAATGACAAGAGAAATGGGTGTTTTTTCGATGATCTCCAGTCCTGCCTTACCACTGGCTGCTGTATGCACAGTGGCCACAGCCATCAGTGTGCGTTCTAGGGCTTTTAAATTTTCAATTTCATCATCAATGAGAAGGATGGAATGACTTGAGATTTGCATGAAATTAGAGTAAGCAATTCGTGTGAAAGAGTCAAATAAAGTAAAAAGTGTAGATAAGTTTTATCTCGTGAAGACCGTCGCGCAGGACGAGCGGGCATGGCCTGAGGAGCAAAGCGACGAAGGAGCGAGTCCGAGCGCGAGCGCGATTTCCTCGCAGGGGAAATCGATAGCGTGTCTGAAGGAGATAAAATTTATCTACACTATTATTTTCTTTGTTTTTCTCTGCATTGCTTACTCTACTCTTCTCCTAGCGCAGCCAGGACCAGGGCCATCACCATGGCCATCATCAAAAGATAAGTTTTTGACATGGGTAGAGAGCCAAATTGAAGAGACTAAAAAAAGTGAAACAGATACGACAAAATTGGAAGTCAGGCTACGACCATTTGAACATGCTAAGACATTTTTAAATGGCCCACAGGATCCTCCTTCCGAAAAGAAAATTACAGTCGAACCTATTGGAGATTTTATTTATACAGAAATTGAGGAGCCTTTTGAGGGATCGTATAAAAAAGCAGTCGACCTATATTGGGCTATTACGACGGGTAAACAAAAACCCAGCCTTTTTATCGAAAGTGGAGCAGGGCGTGATGAAAAAATTACACATCTTCATTCTGTAGAAGAAGGTGTAGAGTTTATGAGCGATCGTGTGTATCAAAGTTCTTTGGCGTTTAATAGTCGTACCACAATTCATCTTCGTCGTTTTGAAGTTCCCTCTAAACATGTCATTATTATTGTGAATGAGGTGGTCAAAGATTGGGGAGCAGAAATGGCCCAAAAAAAAGTAAAAAGAATGGCCAAATCCTATTATCCTATTTTTTGTGATTTAAACATTGATGTGTATCAAGAAACGGAGTCCAATAAATTTTGGTATCATTCGTATGCCTTGTATCGGGGGCAAGGGATGAAATCTACAAACACATCTTTGAATGTGGCCAAGCAAGTGGGAGATATTTTTTCTTTGGGAATGTTAGATAAAGGTCTCAAAACCAAACTCACGTCTGAAGCGATAAAAATTTGGGAAAAACGCCGCCAAGTTTTACAAGATTTACTTAACAGTAAGGCTAAAATTCTTTCGAAAGATCTAAGAAAGGTAAAAAATTAGCTTGTGGATGAAAGTAAAATCCTTTTATGCGACTGGAGTAGACGGCCGTATTATTAAAGTGCCAGAGAGAAACATAAGGCACCTCTTCTGCAACAATCTTTTGGACTTCTTTATAAATCTTTTTTCGCTTTTGAAGATCTAATGTCACGCGCCCTTTTGCAGTGAGGGTGTCTATTCGGGAGTTTGTATAAAAAACCCTATTTTTTCCAGGAGGGACATTTGCCGAGTGAAAGACATCGTAAAAGATATCAGGGTCGGTAACACCCACCCATCTTGATGAAAAAATCTGGAAATTTCCTGTTTGAATATCGTTAAAAAAAGTACCCCACTCATGGGTTCGAAGTTCAACCATAATCCCTACTTTTTTAAGATGATCCGAAATGAGCCGTGCAATGTTTACCGCTTGGATGTCTGTAGAGGTTTTAAAAACCAGAGTGATGGGAAGGGAAACTCCAGATTCTTTTAAAAGTTTTTTGGCTTTTTCAGGATCGTACTCATAAGATTTCACACCAGGTTCGTAGTACCCATTTTGTGAAGATAAAATAGAGGCTGCAGGTATGGCCATGTTTTCTAAAAGGTGCTCAATAATTTCTTCTCGGTGGATGGCGTACGCAATGGCTTGGCGTACTTTTTTATTTTTTAAAACAGGGTCTTTTAAATTAAATCCCAAATAAGCGTAGCTAATTCCTGGGCTTTTTATAAAGCTCAGGCTGGCATTTTTATCTTGAGAGAGTTTTGCCAAAGAATCGTAGTTTAGGGCATTTTGAACAAGATCAATCTCTCCCTTTTTAAGTTTTAAAACACGCGTGTTATCATCTTTAATAATTTTAAATATAATCTTTTCCAATTTGGGGTGAAAAGTAAAGTGATTTGGATTTCGTTTCAGTACAATGGTATTCCCTTCTTTTTTCACAAACTGATAGGGGCCAGAGCCATCCGGAAGTTCTTTTGAATTTTCGTTTGATTTTTTAGGGGCCTCTTGTAATGCCTTTAAGAGAGTTAAATCCGTGAGAAAGCTTGCTTGGGGAGTTTTGAGGTGAATTTCTAATGTTACAGGATTGAGAGCGATTGCTTTTTCTACGTTTTTAAAGCTGCTCATGAGGGGAGAACCAAAATTGGGATCTTGGATTTGTCCTAAAACACGAACAAAGGTTTGTGCTGTAATCGGAGAGCCATCCGGGAAAGTAAGATGGGGCCTTAGAGTAAATTCATAAGTTGTATCGTTTAAAGTTTTCCAATTTAGGGCCAAATGAGGTACAATCTGAAGCTTGTTGTCGATCATTACCAAGGCATCGTAGAGAAGGGTATCGATACGTTGTCCATAGGCGTCTAAAGCAAAGCGGGGGTCTAAATTAGAAGGCTCAGCGTCGATAGCGACAACAAGAGTATCCGGAGGGGTCAAATTTTGCTTGGAACAGCCGAAAAGTAAGAAAGGGATTGATAAAAAAGTGATGAAGAATCGAAGAAACATAAAGCGTACTATAAAAGGTTTAAAGTCTGCTTGTCAAATGATGGGGGTAGTGGGAGTGCTCTGGGGGGTATTCACTCCTGTTTTATGTTTTTCTGCATCTCGATTAGATAACCGGGTGGATCTTCAAAAACAAATTTCTAAAATCTTAGCGGATGCGGCCTTAAAGAATGTGTCCATAGGAATTCAAGTTCATTCTTTGAAAACGGATGAATCTGTTTTTTCCTATCACGGAACAGATCTTTTAAAACCGGCTTCTAATATGAAACTTGTAACAACACTTGCTGCCTTAAAATACTTAGGGCCACAGTATCGGTTTAAGACCAAGCTCTACACAGATGGGAGAATTAAAAACGGGATGCTTCAGGGCAATCTCTATGTGAAGGGATTTGGGGATCCTCTGTTGGTCTCAGAGCAACTTTGGTATTTGGTCAATGATGTAAAGCGTTTGGGGTTTCGAGAGGTGCAAGGGGATTTGATTTTAGATGATTCTTTTTTTGATACTATTCGCACTGTTCGCGATGGCGATTCCTCCACTCAAAATGGAAAAGATAGGGCTTACGATGCTCCTTTGGGAGCCTTGTCGGTTAACTTTAATACCACTGCTATTTATGTTTATCCTGGAGCTAAGGTTGGAAAAAGAGCTGTTGTTGTTGTTGATCCCGACAATACGTATGTGAAAGTCATCAATCGTTCAAAAACACTTCGGAACTCTGCCGCGATGACGCTTGAGGTTTCCAGGGAAGTTGGCAAAACCCACAAAGCCCCCAATGATACGATTGTGGTGACAGGGGGCATTCCTCTCGATCATACTGGGAAAAGATTCTATCGAAATATCAGTCAGCCGCTCTTTTATGCGGCTACGCTTTTTAGAAGATTTTTAAAAGAGCAGGGACTCATTGTGCGGGGCAGGGATCAGTTTAAAGTGGTCCCTTCTTCTGCCAAAGAGCTGTGGGTGTACGAGTCTAGGCCGCTCAGAGAAGTTGTGGGAGATCTTAATAAAATCAGCAATAATTTTGTGGCAGAACAGATTTTAAAAACGATGGCAGCAGAGCTCAAGCAACCGCCGGGATCTACCGATAAAGGATTGGAGATTTTGCAAGAGTTTTTAAAGGAAGTGGGAGTTCAAGATCGCGTTCAATTGGTGAATGGATCAGGATTATCTTCTGAAAACTTGATGTCGGCAGCGCAGTTGGTGGAAGTTTTAAAGTATGGATATCGTCATTTTGGTCTTTTCCCAGAATATATGTCATCGATGGGGATTGTGGGAGTGGATGGGACGGTAGGCTCGCGGCTGCACCAAACGGTTGCCCAAGGCCGTGTGCGCGCGAAAACAGGATCGCTATTTGGGGTGAGCGCTTTATCAGGATATCTGAGTACATTGGACAATGAAACGCTGGCATTTTCTATGATCATGAATGATCCCCAAGATCGGACGGAGCTTTTGCAAAGTACACAAGATAAAATTTTATTAGAGTTATGTGAATTAAAATGAAGAAATTTTTATTTTTACTGATTATTTTGTCTTTTTGGATAAAGGTGCAGTCTCTTTATGCCGTACTTCCACTCCCTTACCCTATTGATTATCTTGAAAAAATTCCTGCCATTGAAAAAGAAGAGCTGACGGAAGAAGAGCAGATTGAAGAGGCTCCTCCAACAGCATTTGCCCCCATTACGCCTCCAGATTTTAGAAAACAAAAAGCCATTGGCTATGAACCCGATGTCACCTTTCGTGTTCCTCCAGGGTTGAAAGACAAGGTGGATTTTTGGAAGTCAATTTATCACACGTATTCGGTGAATCAGTATGTTCTCCATGACAGTGATTATAATCTTGTTTATAAAATTGTAGATATTTCAGATATCAATCGAAAAAACATGAGTTATCGCTCACAGAGAAAACTCATTGCTCAGCGACTGGGAGCTCACAAACGAGAAATCCGCGCTCTTTTAATCTCTGTTTATCACAAGCAAGCCCATCTTGATTCTATGAGTTCAGAAGAAAGAAAGTTTTTTGATTTGTTTAGGAATATTCAAGATCCTAAAAAATTTTGGAATGCCAGATATAACATTCGTTCTCAGCTTGGACAAAAAGAACGCTTTGAACAAGGGATCATTTGGGCGGGACGCTATTTACCCATGATAGAAAAAGTTTTTCAGGAAGAAGGGGTTCCCATGGAGCTCACTCGGCTACCCTTTGTGGAATCTTCTTTTAACATCAAAGCGCGGTCTAAAGTAGGAGCTTCGGGTGTTTGGCAATTTATTCGTTCAACGGGAAGAAGATATTTATCCATTAATGCCGCAGTGGATGAAAGAAATGATCCTATTGAAGCCACTCGAGCAGCCGCTAAACTTCTTAAAACAAATTATCAGTATTTGGAAAGTTGGCCATTGGCGGTTACAGCCTATAACCATGGGGCGGCAGGGATGCAACGGGCTGTGAGAAAGGTAAATACAAAAGATATTGCAACTATTATTGACCGTTATCGCAGTCGAACCTTTGGCTTTGCTTCAAAAAATTTCTATTCAGAATTTTTAGCAGCTTTAGAAACAGAGCTTGAATATCAAAAATATTTTGGAGCTTTAAAAACGGAAGCGCCTCTAGACTTTGAAGAAGTTGAAGTTCAAAAATACGTTGGGATTCATGTGCTTACTCGTTATACGGATATTTCTAAAGAAGTTTTAAAAAGATATAATCCAGGCTTGACCCCTTATGTTTTTACAGGGAAAAAATTTATTCCTCCAGGGTATCGACTCAAACTTCCCAAAGGAGCCAAAGAGGCTTTCGAAGCTTCTTATGAGCAAATTCCCTCTCAAATGGTGGCCAAGACTCAAAAAAAGTTTATCTATCATCGTGTTCAAAGAGGAGATACGCTAACTTATTTAGCTCACTTCTATGATACTACGGTTGGGGAGATTCGACGGGCCAACCGTATTGGGCGTTTTCTCTATTCAGGACAAACCCTCGTCATACCCAAATGAATTCTTCAGATCTTATTTTTACACCTCTCGGAGGTCTCGGGGAAATCGGCATGAATATGATGGTGATTGAGAGTGGTTCAGATGCTCTTATCATTGACTGTGGAGTCATGTTTCCCGATACCCGCGATTTTGGTGTGGATTTGATCCTGCCAGATTTTTCCTATCTAGAGAAAATAAAATATAAGATTCGGGCACTTCTTTTGACCCATGGTCATGAAGATCATATTGGAGCTGTGCCTTATGTGTTGCGTTACGTGAGGCCAAAAATTTATGGGAGTTCTTTTACCTTGGCTCTTTTAAAATCTAAACTAGAAGAAGTACGCCTTCCTTTTCCTGTCCATTTCCAGGAAGCAAAGCCGAATAGAAAAATAAGGTTGGGGGTGTTTCAAGTCGAATTTTTGCAAGTAACGCATAGTATTGTGGATGGGATGGGCTTGGCCATTCAGTCCCCTCAAGGCACGATCATTCATACGGCAGATTTTAAGTTGGATCCTACCCCTTATCGAGGAAAAAGAATCACGCTTCAAAAATTTCAAGAGTATGGGAAAAAAGGGGTATTATTACTGCTTTCGGATAGTACCAATGTCGAGCAGCAGGGAAAATCCTTATCCGAAAAACAAATTTATGAAGAGCTTGAAAAAATTTGTAGTAGAGCTCCCAGAAGAATTATTTTTTCTGTATTTGCCACCAATATTCGTCGGATGGAACAACTCTTGGAGATTGCATTAAAACTTAAGAGACGTGTGGTGCTTTTGGGACGTAGCATTGAAACCAATGTTCCCATTGCTATTGATCAAGGATTTATGGGTGAGAAAGAGGCATCTGCGCTTATCGATATACAAGAAATCGATGAGTATCGACCAGAACAGCTGATGGTGATTTGTACGGGATCTCAAGCAGAAGAGCATTCTGCTTTGTGGCGCATGTCACAAGGGGAGCACAAATATATTCGAATTGAAAAAGAGGATTGGGTTATTCTTTCTTCTAAATTTATTCCTGGAAACGAAAAAGCAATCTCTCGCCTTATTAATAATCTTTATCGAAGGGGGGCAGAAGTTTTTTATGAAAAAGTGGCCAACGTCCATATTTCAGGCCATGCGTATGCCCACGAACTTAAACAAATGATTTGGGCGGTCCAGCCTCGTTTTTTTATTCCTGTGCATGGAGAATATCGCCATTTGGTGCGACACGGGCAGCTGGCACAGTCTTTAAAGATTCCTCAGAATCATATTTTTATTTGTGAAAATGGAGATCGCATTTTATTTACACATGGGAAAGCGCAACGTCTGGAACCCCTGGAGTTTCACCCTGTGTTGATTCATAGCGAGGCCAAAGGTGTTATTGAACCAGAAGTTTTAAAAGAACGTAGGCAACTTTCCCAAACAGGAGTGG
>JAHFEZ010000068.1 GCA_023248265.1 Deltaproteobacteria bacterium | reverse complement strand
AAATTCTTAAATTCTTCAAAATTTAAAGGACGATTATCCAAAGCCGACGGAAGACGAAAGCCGTGTTCGACCAACGTCATTTTTCGAGAACGATCCCCCCGATACATCCCTCCAATCTGAGGCACTGTCACATGGCTTTCATCAATAAATAACAAAAAGTCTTTTGGAAAATATTCTAAGAGCGTTGGCGGAGGCTCTCCTGCCTTTCGTCCTGTTAAATGTCTTGAATAATTTTCAATCCCATTACAATAACCCATCTCTTGAAGCATCTCTAAATCAAAATGTGTTCTTGTCTTGAGTCGATCTGCTTCTAGCAGTTTTTTTTGAGCTCGTAATTCTTGAATTCTTTCTTTGAGCTCTTCTTGAATTGCTTCAATAGCCTTTTGTACATTTTCCTGAGGGGTCACATAATGACTGCCAGGATAAATGCTGACTTCTTTTAACTGAGAAAGCTTTTCTCCTTTTAAAGCATCCATCCAATAAAGCGCTTCAATTTCATCCCCCAAAAATTCCACACGGATGGCTCTGTCTTCTTCATTTGTTGGAAAAACATCCACAATATCTCCCCGCCCGCGAAACGTCCCTCGATGAAAGTCGATATCATTTCTTTGATACTGAATTTCTACCAATTTTTTTAAAAAAGTAGTTCGATTGAGTTCTTGGCCTTGAGAAATATGGATCATCATCGCCCCATAACTTTCTGGAGAACCAATGCCATAAATACAAGATACAGAAGCCACAATTAAAACATCCCTGCGAGAAAGAAGGGCCTGAGTAGCAGCATGTCTCATTTTATCAATCTCATCATTAATGGCCGAGTCTTTTTCAATATAGGTATCTGTCTGAGGAATATAAGCCTCTGGTTGATAATAATCATAATAACTTACGAAATAATGAATCGCATTTTCAGGAAAAAGTTCCCGAAACTCGAAAAAAAGCTGGGCAGCTAACGCTTTATTGGGAGCAATCACCAAAGTAGGCCGCTGAATTTTTTGAACAACTTGCGCCATGGTAAAGGTTTTGCCACTGCCTGTGACTCCCAAGAGCACTTGATGTTTGGCGCCGGCCTCTACTGCTCGAGATAAAAACTCAATCGCCTGGGGCTGATCTCCTTTGGGCTCAAAGGGACTCACCAATTTAAAGGACGCCATTTAGATTTGAACTTTCCACGTGGTTTGGGTGGGCGTGTCTTCCAAAAGAATATGGTTTTTTTCAAGTTCTTTTCTGATTTCATCGGCACGTTTCCAGTTTTTTTGTTGTCGAGCTTGAAGTCGCTCAGAAATTAGCTTTTCAATATCTTGACGTGATAAGGATACTTGATGCAAGAGCTTTGTTCGCAAATGCTCAAAAAAATCGTTCGGATCTTGTTGGAAAAGCCCCCAGATTTTTCCAATTTTTTCAATAGTTTCCAAAAATTCCTTTAGAACTTTTTTCCCTTCACTGGACCAAGAAATATGGGAAGTAAACGCATGATTGATGACTCGCACGGCTTCAAAAATAGCCCCTAAAGCTTGCGCCGTATTAAAATCATCATCCATGGCCTCTTCAAATTTTTTCCAAAGAGGGATAACCACCTCTTTCATGTCTTTACTTAAAGAACTCTTAGCATCATTTTTGTCTTTCAGTTGAGCTTGAGCTTGTAAAAGTGTCTTATAAATCTTTTCCAATCCTCCAATGGCTTCTTGAATGGCTTGCTCAGAAAATTCCAGCAAAGAACGATAGTGGTTAGAAATGAGGATAAACTTTAAAACCTCTGCTGGATATTTTTCTAAAAACTCATGCATCGTAACAATATTTCCCAAAGACTTAGACATTTTTTCTTTCCCAAAGGACAACATCTCATTATGCATCCAATACTTTACAAAGGGCTTTCCCGTATAAGATTCACTTTGAACAATTTCATTTTCATGGTGGGGAAAAATAAGGTCTCTTCCGCCCCCATGAATATCTAAGGTGTCTCCTAAATATTTTGTCGACATCACAGAACATTCGATATGCCATCCGGGGCGGCCAGGCCCCCAAGGACTTTTCCAAGAAGGCTCTCCAGGCTTAGAAGGTTTCCACAAAACAAAATCCCCAGGATTTTTTTTATGCCCTGCTACTTCTACCCTGGCTCCCGCGAGAAGCTCTTCCGCATTTTTTTTCGAAAGCTTATAAAACTTAATTTTTTCGACAGAATACAAAACTTCTCCTTGAACTTCATACGCATAGCCTTTATTTAAAAGAGCTTGAATCCACTGAACCATCTCTTCAATATGGTCTGTTGCCTTTGGACAATACGTAGGAGCTTCTATGCCTAAGATTTTTATATCTTCTTCAAATGCCTGAGTATAGATTTGGGCAATCTCAGATGAATTCTTTTTTTCTTCTTGAGCACGCTTAATGATTTTATCATCGATATCGGTAATATTGCGTACGTAGGTCACATCATAACCTTTAAATTTCAAGTAACGATACACAACATCAAAGAAAACCAATGGGCGAGCATTGCCCACATGAATATGGTTATAGACCGTAGGCCCACAGACATATAGTTTAACTTTATTTTTTTCTAAAGGCTGAAAGACTTCTTTCTTTTGAGTCAGTGTATTATAAATGACCAAGCTCATACGAGACAAGATTGGGCGATGTGAATTCGCTTACGACAAGAGTCCACCCCTAAAAGAGGCATCACAATATTCATTTCTGGACCTTTGAGACGTCCTGTTACCGCTACTCTTTGAACTTGAAAAAGAATCTTTTTATCTGAGGACGCTACTTTTTCTTTGAGATCCGATTGAAGTTTTTGAAATCCTTCCATTTCTAAATGCGAAGCTTGAGACAAAAGACCATCTAAAGTTTTTAAAATTTCTTTGGCCTTGTCTTTATTGTTCGTCAAATACGTTTTTGCCTCTGCTTCCAAAGAAAATTTTTCATCAAAGAAAAGTTCTGCAATATGTCCTATTTGATTCAAAGACTCAAGATTTCCTCGAACTGTTCCTATCACTTTTTGAAGCCAAGCCATCTTTTTACTTTGAATTTCAAGCCCATAAGACTCTAAAAATGGAAGCGCCTCTTTCGTAATAGCTTCAACAGAACTATTTCGAATATACATTCCATTCATCCATTTTAATTTTTCAACATCAAAAATAGCAGGGCTTTTAATCATCCGCTCAATGACAAAATTCTGGATAAGCTCTTCTTCACTCATCATCTCTCTCTCATCCCCCGGATTCCATCCCAACAAAGCTAAATAGTTCTTTAAGGCTTGGGGTAAAAATCCCATTTTTTTATACTCTCCCACACTTGTTGCCCCATGACGTTTGGAAAGTTTAGAGCGATCTGGCGCTAAAATAATAGAAACATGGGCATAGGACGGCAACTGAAGCCCCAAGGTTTGAGCCAAAAGAATTTGTCTGGGTGTGTTGGAAATATGCTCTTCCCCTCGAATCACATGAGAAATTTTCATCTCACAGTCATCCACAACCGCCGAAAAATTATACAAAGGCCAGCCATCGCCTTTACAAATGACAAAATCTCCCAAAATCGCTGGGTCGACAGAAATATCTCCTCGAATAAGATCATGAAATTGAATAGGCTGAGTCTCATCAATGCGAAAGCGAATCACAGGTACTCGACCTTGGTTTTCTAATGTTTTGCGTTCTTGAGGAGTTAAATTGCGACACTTGCCCATATAACGAGGCGTTTTGTGGCGTTTGAGTAAATCTTGCCTTTCTGCTTCCAATTCTTCTGGGGAGCAATAGCAAGGATACACCTTGGACAGAGCTTCTAATTTTTTAAGATATTTTTGATACATGGGAAGTCTTTGAGACTGAGTGTAGGGACCATAGGAGCCCTCTTTCAGGGGACCCTCATCCCATCTCACACCCAGCCATTGTAAATCTTCAATAATGGCTTTTTCGTATTCCGGGGTGGATCGTTCCTTGTCTGTATCTTCAATACGAAGGACAAATGTTCCTTGATGGTGCTTGGCAAAAAGATAATTAAAAAGAGCCGTTCGAGCTCCCCCAATATGCAAAAAACCTGTTGGACTGGGGGCCATACGAACGCGGATCGATGGTGAGGTCATGGCTGTTGTTTGATTGTGGAGATTGCAAACGCCACGATGCCTTCTTGGCGTCCCACAAATCCCATTTTTTCTGTGGTCGTTGCTTTAATGGCAAGTTGATCTGTTGAAATCTTCATGACTTTGGCTAAACAAATCTTCATTTCAGAAATATACGGTTGAAGCTTAGGACATTCAGCAACAACAGTTGCATCAACATTATTTATTGTATAGCCACAGGCTCCAATCTTGTCCATGACTTTCTCAAGCAAGCTTAAGCTTGAAATAGCTTGATACTGAGGATCGTGATCTGGAAAATGAGTTCCAATATCTGAAAGTCCCGCCGCTCCCAAAAGACTATCACACAGAGCATGAGTTAAAACATCGGCATCTGAGTGACCTTGCAGCCCTTTTAATGAGGGAATTTCAATCCCCCCTAAAATAAGCTTTCGTCCTTGGGTCATTGACCCTTCACAAAAAGGATGCACGTCCATCCCTTGTCCCACACGGATCGTATTCACTTG
>JAHFEZ010000006.1 GCA_023248265.1 Deltaproteobacteria bacterium | reverse complement strand
CACAGAACCTCCAGTGGATCAAACACCTCCTAAAAAATCTGAGTATGTCAGCAAATATAATCAATCGGTTCAAGAAGAAACCAAGGCCGCGCGGGCGGGTAAGACGAAAAATTCTTCTCCATCCACCCCTCCTGCTCCAGCTAAAAAAATGCTTTCCCTGGCTGACTTGGGACTTAAACCTCAAATTCTTTCAAAACCCAGAAAGCCTTCGGCTGTAAGTCCTCCTTCAACAACCGATGATTATCTTCCCAATATCCAAGAAGGCGCCCAGACAGCTTTAAATACACGAGAGTTTCAGTTTTATTCTTACTTTGAAAGAATCAAGGATCGTTTGCGAATGTACTGGGAACCCGAGCTTCAAGGCCGAGTCGATAGAATTTTTGCTAAAGGACAAAATTTAGGAGACCACGATCTCATTACCAAGCTCAATATTATTCTCACCAACAAAGGAGAGCTTTCTAAAGTTCAAATTGTTCGAAATTCAGGAGTTGAAGATGTCGATGATGCAGCTCTCAAAGCTTTCGAACGGGCTGCTCCCTTCCCCAATCCACCTTCAGGCATGATTGAAAAAGATGGAAAAGTCTATTTGACCTGGAGTTTTGTGGTCGAAACCCGAGGCATGTCTAATATTTTTGTCTTCTTATCTAGACGATAAAGTAACCATCATCGTAAGTACAAAAAGATAATAAAGAATGCTCCCAATGAGCGTCACCAAAAGGCTTGCCTGGCCTAGGATTTTCATCGCAAGATCCACAGAAAAACGATACACAGCCATCAGCATCCCGCTAAAGACAAAGGGAATCAGGATAAATACGGAAAGATTGGCCAGGGTCTTTTGATTGAGCGTCACCCCTAGCACCTCTGAAGAGGAAAGAAAATCCACCCACACATGGTAGCCTCCCCACGCCACCATAAGGGCAGCTCCACTTAGAATAAATCCTAATGATATCCATGTGATAAGCTTATTTCTAAACATAAGAACAAACGTCCCACTTGTTTTTATTATACCATGCACCATCTCATTGACAATACGAGTCAAAATCCCTATATATTATGTCACTATGTCAAACCAACTAAAGACAACTGTACTTCTTACATTACTTTCCGTTCTTCTCATCTATATTGGCCAACTCTTAGGAGGCCCATCAGGAATGATGATTGCCTTTGTTTTTGCAGGGGTCATGAATGTGGGCTCCTATTGGTTTTCAGACAAAATTGTTTTGGCGCTCTACCGCGCACAGCCCTTGGAAGAAGAACATGAAATTCATGGATTGGTTCGAGAAATTGCGCAAAGAGCACACATGCCCATGCCTCGAATCTATAGAATTCCTTCGTATGCTCCCAATGCCTTTGCAACGGGCCGAAATCCTGAACATGGAGTTGTGGTTGTTTCAGATGGTCTTCTTAAAATTTTAAATACAGAGGAACTCAAAGGCGTTCTCTCCCATGAAATGGGTCACATCAAAAATAGAGATACAATGATCAGTGCCATTGCCGCAACGATTGCAAGCTGCATTGTGATGATTGCAAATATGGCCAGATGGGCTGCCATTTTTGGTGGAATGGGGGGTAGGCGCGATGAAAATGATCGTCATGGAGGTGTTTTAGGATTTTTGTTTATGGCGATTTTAGCTCCGCTGGCTGCCTCGCTTATTCAGATGGCCATTTCTCGCTCGCGAGAATTTCAAGCTGATGCAACAGGCGCCCAATTGTCAGGGAGCTCTCATGGGCTCATCTGTGCACTTCAAAAAATTCATGCAGCTGCCCAGCAAATTCCTTTGGAAAAGGCCACTCCTGCTACCGCTCATCTTTTTATTGTGAATCCTTTTCCGCTAGGCTCTTTCATTAAGCTTTTTAGTACGCATCCTCCCATTGAACAACGTATTGAACGACTTAAAAACTACAGAGCCTATGTCTGATCCACAAGCCAAAGCCCCCAGCCAAGAATCTCGCCAAGAATCTCGAATGATTGATTTTTCTACCTTTGTATTTTCGTTAGGTTCTGCTGCCCTCATTAACTTAGGAATTGCACCCAATCCTCTTAATAATAAAAGCGAAAAAAATTTAGAAGAAGCCAAACAAAATATTGACTTGCTCGCTATTTTAAAAGAAAAAACAAAAGGAAATTTAACTCCGGACGAAGAAAAACTGATGGATAATCTCTTACATTCCCTTCGCATGCACTATATAAAGGAAAATAAAAACCCATGAAAAAGTTTACACTCCTTGCTCTTGTTTTTACACTGGGAGTCGCCGCTTCTTTTGCATATCTCACCCAAAAAGAGTCCGTTAGCCTTGGGGTAGCCAAATCTCCTGTGTGGACTGAAAATAGTCCTCCTATGACGCCCTCCCAAGCTATTTCAGACATTCAAGTCTTTGTTAAAATTGCAGCAAAGTTAAAACCCACGGTGGTCAACATCAATACTTCTCAAACTATTAAAGTGGGTTCTCCTTTGGAAGGATTTGAAAACGATGAATTTTTTAAACAATTTTTTGATGATTTTTTTGGAAGACAATTTCCCAAACATCCTAAAGACTTTAAACAACAAAGCTTAGGATCGGGTTTTATCATTAGCAAAGAAGGTTATATCATCACCAATAACCACGTCATTGAAAAAGCCGATGAAATCAAGGTGAAACTCAAAGAGACAGACAAAAAAAGCTACGATGCCAAAGTCATTGGAAAAGATAAGCGCACCGATATTGCTTTAATTAAAATCGATCCCAAAGAGATCGATCTTCCTGTGGCGCCCCTGGGAGATTCCGATAAACTCGAAGTGGGCGAGTGGGTTGCAGCCATTGGGCATCCTTTTGGCTACGGACACACCGTTTCTCATGGAATTGTAAGTGCCAAAGAAAGGCTTTTCGGAGAAGGAACTACTCACCCTTATAATGATTTTATCCAAACAGATGCTTCTATTAACCTTGGAAATAGCGGAGGGCCTCTCATCAACATTCAAGGAGAAGTTATTGGGGTTAATGTGGCCACCGATGCCCGAGCTCAAGGCATTATTGGATTTGCCATCCCCATTAATGTCGCAAAAAATATCCTTCCTCAGCTTATGGAAAAAGGACATGCCGTCCGAGGATTTATTGGCATTCAATGGTATGAACTCACAGAAGACTTGGTAAAATATCTCAAACTCACTAAAGGACAAGAAGGGGTCGTGGTCGCAGAAGTTGTTAAGGGAGAACCTGCAGATTTAGCAGGTCTTCAAGTATATGATGTCATTATTGAGTTTAATGGGAAACCCATTAAGTCTGGTCGCGATCTCCTCCAAGAAGTAGGAAAAGCTCCTGTTGGAAAGGCTTCATCTTTGAAAGTTCTTCGAGAAGGAAAAGAAAAGACATTTTCTGTAACCCCGATTGAACGTAAAGACGAAGATGAAGATCGTGCCAAGAAAGAAAAATCATCTAAAGAGAAAAAAGAAGACAAGCCTAAACTGGGGCTTCAAGTTGAAGATTTAAAAAATTATCCAGGGCTTAAAGAAAAACTCGAGCTTTCTTCTGGAGTGGTTGTTACGGATGTTGAAGAAGAAAGTCCTGCCCAAAAAGCTGGTTTTGAAAAAGGTGATATCATTGTTGAAGTCGACAAACAAAAAGTGGGTGATATTTCTGATTTTAAAAATAGTGTCTCAAAGTTTAAAAAAGGAAACTCATATCTCTTTAAGGTCCTCCGAGAAAGAGAACTTAAGCTGATTGTCATTGAAGTCCCTTAAAGTTTTTTCTCCCGCAAAACTTAATCTTTCTCTTTTTATTGGGAAAAAAAGAAAAGATCAGTTTCATTCTATTTATAGCCTCATGGTTCCCTTAAAATCTTTGGGAGATACCTTGATCTTTTCTCAGACAAAGCAAAAAAAATTAACATTACACCGGCCCCTTAAATCGACACTCCCTCAAAAACAAAATCTTATCTGGAAAGCAGCGACCCTTTTTTTTAAAACGACTGGCCTCACACCTTCTATTTCCATTCGAGTTCAAAAAAATATTCCCTTAGGCGCAGGCCTGGGAGGAGGAAGTTCTAATGCTGCAACAACACTATTAACTTTGAACAAGCTCTATGGCGCTCCTCTTTCCCAAAAAAAGCTTGAAGAGTTGGCTTTGCACCTGGGCTCCGATGTCCCCTTCTTTTTATATGCCCACCCTGCCTTTGTGCGGGGACGAGGAGAAAAAATAAAGCTTTTACGCTTAAAATTGAAAGAATGGTTCTTGGTTTTAAACCCTGGCTCTCCTATTTCAACTCCTTGGGCGTATGCCCAGTGGGACAAAGCTAATAGGGTGAATTCGTTGACAAAAAAAGGAGGGAGTGTTAAAAATTATAAGTTTTTTCTAAAAAGGAACCATTGGGAAAATGACTTTGAAAAAGCACTCTTCCCACTCTATCCTTACTTAGAAGAAGCAAAACGAACACTGGTTAAACTGGGGGCAAAAAAAGCAGCTTTATCAGGAAGTGGCTCCTCTTTATATGGAATGTTTAAAACCAGGAGAATGGCTGAACACGCAGCCACCTATTTTGAAAAAAAAAGTTGGCTAGCATGGGTTACACAGGGGAGGGCATGAAGCCATGGAAATTACAGAAGTACGAGTTTTTCCTGTTGATGAGGAGAAACTCAAAGCTTATGTAACAATCACCATTGACAATTGTTTTGTGGTTCGAGATTTAAAAGTTATTGAAGGCACCAAAGGCTTATTTGTAGCCATGCCAAGTAAAAAACGAAAAGATGGATCTTTTAAAGATACAGCACATCCCCTGAATAACGAAACGAGAGACTTAATAGAATCGAAGGTTCTCGCGGAATATAATAAAGCTGTTAAGAATGAATAAAAGGTTTCATTGGGGCGTCGACAAGCGGTAAGTCACAAGGCTTTGGACCTTGCATTCGCAGGTTCGAATCCTGCCGCCCCAGCCAATTTTTATTATGGATACTGGACAGTTAAAAATTTTTTCTGGCAATTCTAATCCCGCTCTTACGGCAGAAATTTGTCAATTTCTAGAAATCCCCATAGGACAGTGCGAAGTGAAACGCTTTAGCGACGGAGAAATTTTTGTTCAAATTGAAGAATCCGTCCGAGGACACGATGTTTTTGTCGTCCAATCTACGTGTCCTCCTGTCAATTCTAATCTTATGGAACTTTTGATTATGATCGATGCCCTAAAAAGAGCTTCGGCCAATAGTATCACTGCCGTCATTCCCTACTATGGATATGCCAGACAAGATCGCAAAGTAGCGCCCCGAACTCCCATTACCTCAAAGCTTGTGGCTGATCTTATTGTGGCCAGTGGTGCAAGTCGCGTCATCAGCATGGAGCTTCATGCGGGACAAATTCAAGGTTTTTTTAACGTGCCCTTCGATCACCTCTACTCCTCTCCTGTCATGATCAACACCATTCATGATCAGTTGGGAGAGGGAGACCATCTTGTCATTGTTTCTTCAGATGCAGGAGGAGTGGAACGCGCCAGAGCCTATGCAAAGCGCCTGAATGCAGGGCTTGCAATTGTGGATAAAAGACGACTGGGCCCAAACCAGGCCAAAGCTATGAACCTCATTGGGGATGTCCAAGGAAAAACAACCATTATCGTCGATGACATCATCGACACAGCTGGAACCTTGGCTGAAGCCTCTCAAGTGCTTCTTGACAAAGGAGCAGCTCGTGTGTTTGCTTGTGCCACACATGGAGTTTTTTCTGGCCCTGCCTATGAACGAATTATAAAAGCAGGACTGGAAGAAGTAATTGTTTCAAACTCAATTCCTTTAAGAGATGAGTTTCGGACAAATAAAAAAATAAAAGTATTATCGATTGCTCCTCTTTTAGGAGAAGCAATTAAACGCGTACATAATAAAGAATCTGTCAGTAGTCTTTTCATTTAAGATGAAAGAAGGAGCCAATATGAAAGATATGGCACAAGTTGAATTGAAAGTCACAGCCAGGGAAGCTGCGGGAAAAGGAGCCAATCGAAAAATTAGAACTCAAGGACTGATTCCTGCTGTTATTTACGGGAAAAGTAAAAAAAATTTTTCTATCTCTGTAAATCCTTCCTCTCTTAAAAAAGCACTCCTTAAAGGAGGAGGCATTAACACCCTTCTGACGCTTGTTGAAGAAGGATCCAAATCTTTTGGCAAAAAAACTGTCATTGTTAAAGACCTAACCAAACATCCTGTTTACTCTCAATATCTCCATGCTGATTTTTATGAACTTGATCTCAAACAAACGGTGACCATTAAAGTTCCTCTTCACTTTGTTGGAAAAGCAGAAGGGCTTACTCAAGGAGGAATTGTCCAGCCCGTCCTTCGAGAAGTGGATGTAAAATGTCTCCCCCATGCCATTCCTGCGCACATTGAAATTGATGTCACGCCTCTTAAAGTTGGAGATGCCTTCCATATGTCTGATTTAAAAAATATGTCTCAAGGGAAAGACTACGAGATCACTTTCACCCATGATGACACGATTGTCACAGTGGCCATACCCAAAGAAGAAGTGAAAAAAGAAGAAGCGCCTACGACAGAAGCTGCTGTTGCTGCTCCAGGCACAGAAGGGGCCCCAGCTCAAGCTCCAGCTGCTGAGGGGGGTAAAGAACCCAAAGCCGCTGCTGGCAAAAAAGAAGAAGCGCCTAAAAAGAAAGAAGAAGGGAAAAAATAATTTTTGATCCTCGTTGTTGGACTTGGAAATCCGGGTAATCAGTATCATAATACTCGCCACAACATTGGGTTTTTAGTCTTAGACTTTTTTTCCAAACAATATTCTTTTGAAATTACCTCAAAAAAATTTAATGCCCACTATTCAGAAGTAACCCTCTTTGATCAAAAAATATTTTTCATAAAACCCCAAACATTTATGAACTTAAGCGGCCCAGCGGTTAAACATTTTATGGATTTTTATAAAATCCCCTCTCAAAAAACGATTATCATACATGATGATATTGATCTCCCTTTTGAAACCATTCGAAAAAAAGTTAAAGGAGGTCATGCAGGACACAATGGTTTAAAATCTATCATGGAAGCCTTGGGAACAGATCAGTTTTTGCGACTTCGGATGGGTGTAGGGCGCCCCCCCCCTTTTGGTGATACCACAGAAGTTTCAGATTATGTCTTAAGTCAGTTTAATACCGAAGAAAAACAAAAGCTTCCTTTGCTTTTAAAAAAATCCTCTGAACTCCTCGAAAAAACGCTTATTGACCTTCGATAAATCGTGATATAGGGTGTACCCTTAAAATACATCTAGTGAAACCCTTGCTCCTCCTCTCTTACAGAAGGGGCTTTTAACCATAAGGAGTACATACGATGGCAGTTAATCATTACGAAACAGTCTATATTGCAGATCCCGGTATTTCTGAAGCAAAATTGGGAGAGCTTAATAACAAAATTTCCGACATCGTCAAGCGTTTTCAAGGAACAGTCAATGGCGCAGAGGACTGGGGAAGTCGAAGACTTGGGTATAAAATTAATAAACAAACCACAGGTCATTACGTACGTGTTCATTATACGGCTGAACCTGGAGCTATTTCTGAAATTGAACGCACTCTTCAGCTTCGGGACGATATTCTTAAGCAGCTCACCATCCGCTTAGAAGAAAATGAAAGGAGAACAAATGAAAAGAGAACAGACGAAGGAAGATAATAAAAGACGCAGAAAGAAAATATGTCGCTTTTGTGCAGATTCAGAGTTGGTGATTGATTATAAAAATCAACAACTTCTTGAAAATTATGTTTCAGAACGGGCTAGAATTGTACCCGGCCGAATTTCGGGAGCATGCGCATTTCATCAACGAGCGCTCACACGTGCCATTAAACGCGCGCGCCAAATTGCTCTTTTACCTTACGCTTTGACAGAAATGTAATTCATGAACCTTTCATATCAAAATCTAAAGCAGCGGATAGAATCTCTAGGACAATTTTTAATACTTCCTTTTTTATCCCTTCTTTTTTTCCAAAGTCATCTTTTGATCTTTTTGGCTCCAATTCCTCTGATGTATGGATTTAAAAGACATGGACGACGCGCAGGTTATCTACTTTCTTTCCTAGCCCTGGGATTAGCTTTGACGATGGGATCTCCTGCATCTTTCTTGATATTTCTTGTAACAACCCCGTTGGTAGCACTTCTTTTTTCAGAGCTCTCTCAGTTCAAACTTCCCACAGATCAGCTCATCTTGAGGACAACAGTTCTTTTGGTTGTTATTTATATGGGTATTTTAGGATGTGTGTCCAAGGGACACCTCTATGTCTTCTTACATGATCACGCCACTCAGTATATAAGTTCCTTGCCCAATCTCTTAGACCAAAGTGAAGCTTCTTTTGTGTCTTTTAAAAAGTTAAACCCTGTTCAATTTGAACAATTTAAAGAAAAACTAACACAGGTTGCTCAAGCTGCAGGTGCAATTTCGGCCTCTTGGATTCAAGAAAAACTTTTTGGATATATGATAGGTGGACTTTTACTGGCCCTTTGGCTGGCCACAGTCCTTCTTCGTTTCTTTCATGTTTCTCTCAGCCGAGAAGATTTAACCAAATGGAAAGCTCCAGATCATTTGGTCTGGCTTTTTATTGCGTCTTTCTTCTTTAATGAAATTACCATCCCGATTCTTACACCCATTGCAAAAAACATTTTTGCCATTGTTCTTGTGATTTATTTTTTACAAGGAGTTGCCATTGCTGCTTTTTATTTTTCATATAAGAATTATGCCCTGTTTCAAAAAGCGCTGGGATATATTCTTTTGATTTTATTTCCTTTTTTACCGGCATCTTTTGGCTTATTTGATCTTTGGATTAATTTTAGAAGTCACATTGGAAAGCAAAATAAAAAACCCGTACTCAAACCCAAACTTTAAGAAAGGGGGACACCCATGAAAGTCATTTTAAAAGAAGAAGTTACAAAACTGGGACAGCCTGGAGATGTTGTAAATGTTTCAGATGGATTTGCCAGGAATTATCTTTTTCCACAAAAAAAGGCCCTTCTTGCAACCCCTCAAAATATTAAAAATATTGAGCAACATAAAAAATCAATCCTCAAAAAACTTTCTCAACACAAGGGTCAATTTGAAGAGCTGGCAAAAAAGATTACTGAGTTTACCTGCACCATTGCCAAGAAAGTAGGAGCCAATCAAAAACTTTTTGGCTCTGTAACCAGTCAAGATATTCATAAAGTCCTTTCCCAACATGGATTACACATTGAAAAACGTACGATTGAACTTGGAGAGCCCTTAAAAGCCCTTGGAAATTTTCAAGTTCCTATTAAACTGCATCCTGAGGTTACAGCCACACTCACCGTCACTGTTAAGGCAGAGGAATAAGTAGAACACTCTCATGGCCGCTTCCCCCGATGTCCATAAGGTTCCACCCCAAAATATTGAAGCAGAACAATCTGTTTTGGGCGGTATTTTACTTGAAAATGAATCTTTGTATAAAGCCATTGAACTTTTAGCAGACCAAGATTTCTATAAACCTTCTCATCAAAAAATATTTAGAGCCTTGATTTCTCTTTCAGAGCGAGGAGAGCCCGCCGATCTTGTCACTCTCACCCAAGAACTTAAAAACATGGGGATTCTCAATGAAGTAGGAGGATCTAGTTATTTGGCCACTCTCATTAACAATGTTCCTACGGCTGCCAATGTTCTTTATTATGCTAAAATTGTTCGAGAAAAAGCATTGCTAAGAAATCTTATTTCTGTCGCTACTGAAATCGTTACCAAAGGCTATGAAGAAGGAAGTTCTCAGCTGGATTCTCTTTTAGATACGGCCGAACAATCTATTTTTAATGTCTCCAATCGACGATACAAAGCAGGATTTACTCCCATTCGAGAAATTGTAAAATCTAGTTTTAAAGTTATTGAGCATCTCTATGAAAGAAAAGAAAGTATCACAGGAGTTCCCAGCGGGTTTGAAGAATTAGATCGTCTCACCTCAGGTTTTCAACCTTCAGATCTCATCATCGTGGCCAGCCGTCCTTCTATGGGAAAAACAAGTCTCGTATTAAACATTGCTCAACATGCAGCAATTCATACAAAAATCCCAGCCGTTTTTTTCTCGCTTGAAATGTCTAAAGAACAATTGGTTATGCGGATGCTCACTTCGCTTGCCAAAGTTGATGCAACGAAACTGCGCATTGGAAGGCTCACTGAAACAGATTGGCCCAAATTGACCAAGGCCGCAGGTCAACTTTCTGAAGCTCCCATTTTTATTGATGACTCTCCTTCACTTTCTGTTCTTGAAATTAGAGCCAAGTGTCGACGTTTAAAAGTAGAACAAAAAATCGGGCTCATTATTGTAGACTATCTTCAACTCATGCGAAGCACCTATCATTTGGAATCCAGAGAAAAAGAAATTTCTGAAATCTCACGTGGGCTCAAAGCTCTTGCTAAAGAACTTTCGGTTCCTGTGATTGCACTTTCTCAGCTAAACCGTGCCGTTGAAAATAGAAATGACAAACGCCCCCAAATGGCTGACCTAAGAGAATGCGTCACAGGTGAAACGCTCGTTGTTTTAAAGGATGGTCAAAGAGTTCCCATTAAAAAATTAGTAGACTCAAAACCAGAAGTTCTTGCTGTTTCTCCTGAGGGGAAAATTATCAGTGCTCAAAGTGATAAAGTCTGGTGTGTCGGGAAACGCCCCATCTACAAAGTTTGTTTGGCCAGTGGAAGAACTATCAGAACAACAGATAAACATCGCTTATGGGGATCCAATGGCTGGATGAGGGTTAAAAATTTATCTCCAGGAGGCCGGGTTGCCTTAGCCCGTCAAATTCCAGAACCCAAAGACACCCTCCAATGGTCGAACGGAAAAATAGCTCTATTAGGCCATTTAATAGGAGATGGCAGTTACCTGGTAGGTCAACCTCTACGATATACGACGGGCTCCGATGAAAATAGCCATCTTGTCAAAGAATGTGCTGAAAAAGAATTTGGAGCTACCGTTAAACTTTATCCAGGAAGGGGCAACTGGCATCAACTTCTTATCAGTGGCAATGGAAATAGATGGGTACCTAAAGGTGTGAATGCCTGGTTGAGAGGGCTTGGCATCTTTGGACAACGTTCTCATTATAAGCAGATACCCCAAGATGCGTTTAAATTATCAAATCAACAAATCGCTCTCCTATTACAACATTTATGGGCAACAGACGGCACAATTACTCTTCGCAAAGCAGGGACGAGAGGAAGTCCATCTGTTTCTTTCGCAACGGCTAGTGGTGGTTTAGCAAATGACGTTGCGTTTCTTCTGCTTAGACTTGGTATAGTTGCTCGTATATACAAGGTACATCAAAAGAAATCCGTTTGGTATACAGTTAATATTTTTGGAATCAGTCATGTTAAGTGTTTCTTAGATCAGGTTGGTGCTTTTGGCCCTCGTGTAAAAAACGCGAACCATCTCGCTCAAAGCCTTGTTGGAGTGGAAGAGAATACCAATGTCGACACTCTTCCAAAAGAGATATTTAATCAGGTAAGACACCTGATGGCAGAAGAAGGAATGTCCCATAGAACCATGCAAGCTATCCGAGGGGTTGCCTATGGAGGAAGTTCACATTTTAATTTTTCTCCTTCGCGAAGAACTGTTTTAGAATATGCAAATATTCTTGATGATACCAAACTCAAAGAATGCGCCACCAATGATCTATTTTGGGATCAAGTTGTCGAGATTATTCCAGATGGGACAGAAGACGTATTTGATCTGACGGTACCAGGACCCGCTTCGTGGCTAGCAGATGGAATCATCAGTCATAACTCGGGAGCTATTGAACAGGATGCAGATATCATTGGATTTATTTATCGAGATGAAGTTTATGATAAAAATAGTGATTGGAAAGGCACTGCAGAATTTATTGTTTCCAAACAAAGAAATGGCCCCACAGGTCTTGTTCGATTGGCCTTTTTGCAGCAATACACTTCTTTTGAAAATTTAGCTCGAGCCACGGAATAACTGGCACATCTTTTGCTATTCTAATTTTATGATGAAGGTTCTATGGACATAGAGAGGCTTTTAATAGGGTTTCTGGGCCTTGGGTGCGCTTTTTCGTCACTGCTGTATAGTTCTTCTGCAGTGGCTGAGCAGGCCCAAGAGCGTCAAAGTGTCCGATTTAATGCTAGAGTCACTCAATATGACAACTTTCCTCTGAACACTTCTCCAGGCCCAGGCAACGGGGTTTATGACACATGGTACTATTATTCTTATGATAACAAACCCTTGAGGGAAGAATACGACTTTAATGAAGATGGGAACATCGATAAAACAACCGAATGGGTTAATATTAAAAATGTAGTGATTGATACAGAAAACAAAAACTCAGATCAAAAAATAGATCGAGTTGTCTTTGATTACACCCCCTTTCAAGAACAGAATACCTCAGGCCATAAATATGAATTTAGAGATATAGATCTAGATGGTATCTTTGATGAATTCGTTGCGTTCACACCTGCAGAGTTTCTCCCCCGACAAGTGCACGAACCTGTGGCCTCTTCCGTTGAGTTTTTGGTAACGATGCTTGAAAAACTCAATCTGCAAGATGAAAAATATTTTGTTTTGGAGCGCACCTATACCAAATATGCCGAGCTGCAAAGACTTCGCAGTAAAGAAGAGTGGCAAGTACTTTTTCAAAAAACTCGGGAATATTTAGATTTACCCTCAGATCAAGTTCTACCGGTAGAACTCAAGTTTATACCAGAAGAACAAATTCAAGATAATATTGAAACAGTCGCCAAAGCCAAGAATCTCAAATATCTTATCATCAATCCTAGGGCCACTCGAAATATTGATGACTGGCTTTTGGCCATTGATCATGAAATGCTTCACCTTCTTCAAGGCCAACGACGCTTTAATGAACTCAAGGGTAAAGAAAAAATAACCTGGGATGATCTAGTGCAGTATCACTTAGACCTCATCAACAGTGTCAACCGAGGAATGATGTACAATCTATTCAAATGCCCTGTTTCTTCTTCCTTCTACAACACCTACATTACTTTTGCCCGAGCCCAATATCTTTTCGATGAGCTTGAAGCTCACCTCTATTCCTATCAAAGACGAGCTTTTTATAATCCCATTTATACTCGAGATAATTTTACTTATTCCAATAAAGTTTTCATACGCGCCTTTCATGAACTGATTCAAGAACAAGGACTTACCATTCCCGAAAAATATATCCCCATGATCTCTGAAGTAAAAAAAGCATTACCCATTCTCAGCCGCCTCCCCCAAGAACAGGTCAACGCAGTCAAAACCATGCTTCGCAAAACCCTCCTCCAAAAACCATAAATTATTGAGATAAAGGGATGCGGACAAAGTATAATTCTTCTGTCCCGGACGGCCCCGAGCGCATGGATAAACCATACAGACGGTCTGGACGAATTACGGATAGAAGTAAACGTTCATCAGTTAGAATAACCACTTTCCCTCTGGGAAGAAGTAAAAGATGAGCATAGTTTGGGTGATTTCCTTGCACTGCAACAAAACCATTTTCTACTTGTGTAGGACTTGAATATACATGCTCTAAGGCTTCGTCTTGCCAAACTTTAACGCCACTTTTCGTTTTAATACGCAATTGTCCAAGGTGGTCAATAATGGCCTGCGCCTGTGGATTCCCATGGACTCGAACGACCTTTGTTGTTCCATCGTTATATTCTTGATCTTTAATCTTTGTTAAGCCCACCTTACTTTGCGTTACTTTAATAACATATCCTTGCCACTCTCCTTCTTCTAAAAAGGAGCTATGAATGGCAACTTTCTCTGGTCCCGCAAAAACATCTCTTTCATCTACCGGATTATGAATAATATTTTGTAACCCCTCAGGAGTTAATCTCTGTGGCATTTGAGGTAGCATGACTCTCCACTTTTCAATAGACTCAGAGGATGGCTCTATAAATACAAAGCGATAGCGGAGTCGTAAATCAGCCCCTTGTGTTTTATCCGTGTAAGCCACCAAATAAACTTGATCACTAAACGCCCTGACATGAACGATAGAGCCTTGAATCAGCGGTTCTACCAAAGAATTAAAAGAAACAATGTTATGGGAAGAAAAATCATAAAATTCATAATTAACTTGATACCCCAATCCATTATTAGCATCTTCTTCTACTTTCTCCTTAAACCGCCCCACACGAATGACGTTTTGAGTTAAAAAAACTATGGAATCAGGCGTCTGAAAATTGGGATCATTACTATTGAGAACTCCCACAAGCTTTGCCTCAGAACCGCTGACATCAATTAAAACAATCTGATTTCTCCTGTTTTCATCCAGGAATCCCAGCCTATTTTCCCATGAAAGAGCTAAGAGGTTCCCGTCAGGTGATACTGAAAATTGTTCGACAGGAAAGAAATCGAATGAAAGGATACTTCGACGTGCCAAATAATTTTGGTTGCCGTCTAATACAATATCTTTAGAATCTTTGATCTCAATACCATCAAAAGCACGTTGATAAATATTAAGTTGATCCAAAATCGGACTCAATAAACGTTCGCAGGCTCGATCCTGTTCAGCTGGGTTATTCGCTTTGGCATAGCCCGAAAGTATGAGAATCAAAATTAAGAACACACTGTTAAAACAATGACGACTTTTCTGCATATCTGTAACGATCTTTAGGGAGGGCAACTGAAAGTGTTTTCTTATACACCCCTTATCTGATAATGCAACTGAAAACCTGATTGAAACAAAAGGCAATCCCACATAGGATTATGTTATGATACATCTTTCTAATTCAGATTTAGATTTTCTCCTCGACATCCTTGATTCAGAGTTAACGCCTGCTTTGAAAGACACAATTAATCAAGCAAAGCATCAACAGCGGACGCTCACAAATGAGGAAGCGGAGGAGCTTCGTGAACTATGCTTAGATTGGCTTTCCCTACATGGCTTTGATGAGCACTATGAACCCACTGAAAAAGGGAAACGAGCAGAAAATTTGATCGACAAGTTATTTACCAGCTAGATTGCCATAATTGTGTTCTCTCTACTCCTAGTATAGAATTATTTTTCTTATGAAGTGGCTAGAAATTAAGACTGAGAAAACGGCTGCGGAGTTATTTGAGCCTTTTTCAAACCAACCCCACAGCTTTTTTTTGGATAGTTCTTCCGAAGGACGATATTCTTTTTTGGGTGCTTTTCCTTACAAAGTTGTGCAGTCTCTTGAAAAAATTGAAGAAGAGCTCCACGCTCTCTCCAAAATAAAAATTCAGTTTTCGTCGGCCCTCACTCATATTCCTTTTTTAGGGGGTGCTGTTGGATTTATCAGTTACGAAGCCATCCGACAGTGGGAAACCCACTTAGGACCTTCTAGAAAAGAGCCTTTCCATATACCTGATATTCTCTTCGGATTCTATGACACCTTTTTTGTTGTTGATCATTTACAAAATAGAACTTTTTTAATTACACTGGAGTTAACTTCTCACAGCAATGAAAACTTTATCTATTTGAAGGAAACAGTATCCTCAACAGAAGAAAATCGTGAAAATAGTCTCCCCTCCTTCAGAAAATATTCGACAGAAATAAAGCGCAGTGAAGCGAGCCATTCTGGAGAATATCTTCTGAAGGAGGGGACAATATCCTCAAATCTTTCTTATGATGAATATGAAAGAATGCTCCAAAAGGCTAAAGAGTACATTAAATATGGAGAAATTTATCAGGTCAATTTGTCGCACTGTTTTCAAACTTCTTCAAACACCCCTCCCTACACTCTCTACAAAAACCTAAGAACTTTAAATCCTGCGCCATTTTCGGCTTATTTAAATTTTGGGGAAGGACAAATTTTGTGTTCTTCCCCTGAACGTTTTTTACAAACAAATTCTCAAGGGCTTATTCAAACAGAACCCATTAAAGGTACCGTCCGAAGGGGGCAAACTCCCTCGGAAGATGAAAGTTTAAAACGCTTTTTACTAGAAAGCGAAAAAAATAGAGCAGAGCTTATGATGATTGTAGATTTAGAACGAAATGACCTTGGAAAAATTTGCCAGCTTGGCTCCATATGTGTTCCCACTCTTTATGAACTGAGATCCTATGCTACGGTGCATCACTTGGTTTCTGTTATTCAAGGTCACCTGAAAACAAAAAAGCTGACAGATATCTTGCATGCTTGCTTTCCGGGAGGTTCTATTACAGGTGCCCCCAAGCTTCGAGCCATGCAAATCATTGACGAACTTGAACACCACAACCGAGGAATTTATACAGGAGCTCTAGGATATATCGATTCTCGTGGACAAATGGATCTGAATATTGCTATTCGTACGATTATGCACCAAAATGGGAACATTTTTTTCCCTGTAGGTGGAGGTATCGTGTGGGACTCAGACCCCAAAGAAGAATATGAAGAAACACTTCATAAGGGGCGTGCACTCACATCCGCAGTTTCACAGTAGTTACGCATAAGGAGAACTTTCATGGGCAATGCTCTCTTTAAAAAAGTCGTGCGGTTGAGCGGATTACCCCCTAAACTCATCAAAAAAGAACTCGCAGACATTCTTAAAAGAATAGGCATCCAACCTAAACGCGTCACGGAGCCTATCTTACGAAAAGCAATGGCTACTTACTTAAGAGATATTGTAAATAAAAATTTAAAAGAAGTTTAGAGTCCGCTACTCTACGTACGGTTTTCTAATTTTAATTTTTAGATGATTTATTTTTTTGCGAAGGGTGTTTCGATTGATCCCCAACATTTGAGCTGCGCGCACTTGGTTGCCACGTGTCTTCTTCAAAATCAATTGAATCAAAGGTCGCTCGACACGTTCTAAAATAATCGGATAAAGATCATTCACATCATATCCTTGAATCTGATCAATAAAGGACTCTAGTTTTGAATGAACCAAATCTTCCAATGGAAAATCTTTAAATACATTTTTATTCAAAGCAGGCTGTGGTGTAACTTTTGCTGACTCTGTTCTCTCATTGACGACCTGATCAACCATACGTGTAACCTCCTTCTTAAAGGTAAAAGTGAGAGGCATCCTAACACAGAATTCCGCAAGATCAAGCTTAAATTGACAGAACCCTTATAAACCGGTATTCTATAAAATACATGAAGAACCGTTATTTATTAATGGCTCTTTTTTTATTTTTTGGGACATGGATAGGCTGTGCAAGTACCGGAAATTACAAAGAAAAAGAGCTCACTCCTGAAGAAGAACAAGCTTTAGAGTCTTATCTTTCTGGCCAAGCTTCAGAATTTAATATCCCCATTGTTATCAATAAACAGGTGGAAAACTTCATTCATTATTTTCAAACAGCTCACCGTCCTCATTTTGTTCGCTGGTTGGCACGCTCTCAACGCTATATTCCAGTGATGCAAGGAATTTTAAAAGAAAATAATTTACCCACAGATCTTGTGTATATGGCCATGATTGAAAGTGGGTTTAATACCCGTGCTTATTCCAGAGCCAAAGCTGCAGGCCCTTGGCAATTTATCCAAGGCACAGGAAAACGCTATGGACTGAACATTAATTGGTGGATGGATGAAAGACGAGATCCCATCAAATCTACCAAAGCAGCTTCTCAATACTTAAAAGAACTCTATGATATGTTTGATTCGTGGCTTTTAGCCGCTGCTGGATATAACGCTGGAGAAAATAAAATTAAACATGCCATTCTGAGACACAATACAGAAGACTTTTGGCAAATGGCACGCTTTCGATATTTGAAGCCTGAAACCAGACAATATATTCCCAAACTCATTGCTGCAGCTTTGATTGCCAAAAATCCTGAAAAATATGGATTTTCTGATGTAGAATATGAAGAGCCCTTTGAATTTGATACGGTCACCGTTACAGAACCCACAGATCTAAGAACCGTTGCTGAAATCATAGATGCCCCTTACGAAGAGGTACATGCCCTAAATCCAGAGCTCTTACGATGGTGTACGCCTCCGGATGTTACAGAATACATGCTAAGAATTCCTACTGGAAAAAAAGAAATCTTTGAAGAAAAATATGCTGAGCTTAAGCCTAAAGGAAAGATGCTTTTTCATACCCATAAAATTCGTCCTGGAGATACGCTCTATAAAATTGCTCACTTTTATAAAATAGGCATTCAGCCCATCTTAGAAATGAATCATCTTAAATCTGGCACGTATTTGCGCCCCGGCCAACAACTCATTATTCCCGTCAAAGCACATGAAGTTTCCGAGGAAGGCTAGCAGGATGTTCAAAAAGACGGGCGGTGGCAGCGGGGAAAAAAGCCGATAAACTTTCTGCGGTTTTTCACAACCGTATTTTCACTTTTATTATTTTTTTGCCCTTCATCGTTTGTTTCTCTCCCAAGATGAAGTAGATATCAGCTCTTTCAGATAACGACGACTTTTTTCTCATATTTAGCCTTTTCTCGACCTCAGAAAGATTTGCTGGGTCAGGCTAAGCTATCTGGAAAAAAGCCCGTTACCATCGTCCTAATTAAATTATACCCCTGAGGAATAAGAATACAAGTCCCTGATGCAAAAATACATTTACGGAGCGGGTGGGGCTAAGCTATAGGCGTATTTATCAATGTCAAAACCATACTTAGCAACATTATCGTCGGATTCAAAAGAAATCGTAGCTGTATCCCCAAGCACGATAAATGTCCATGTTTCTCCTGCAGCCCCTTCTAAGAGATCAATAACGGCACCCGTTTTATCCTTAATTTTCACTTGGTCATAGCCTTCTTCTGTATCAAATTTAGCAAAATGAATTTTTAGGTGTGTAGCCCCTTCTTGGTGAACCGTCCATGTTTCCTTGGCATTGTTGGGGTAATTATGAGGGGTTGAAAGTGGATAGGCCCCCTCTATCCAACTGCCAGGATCTTTAGGACTTTTCTTCGGAGGAATTTTATTGTGAACAGCATTGAAGGCATTTACTCTTCCTGAAGAAGCTACTCTTCGTCGGATAGATAAAATCTCATCCGAAGTTTTCATGAGCCTTTCTTTAATGGCCGTAGGCGTAAGGGTTGGGTCACCCGCTAGCAATAAAGCTGCAACTCCAACCACATGAGGGGTGGCCATGGAAGTTCCACTAAACACTTTATAGTCGTTGTTGGGCACACTGCTTAGAATGTTTTCCCCTGGAGCAGACACATGCACCGACTTAAATCCATAGTTTGAAAATTTAGCCAGAGCATCTTGATTGGTGGTGGCTGCCACAGCAACCACATTGGGATGTTCATAGCTTGAAGGATAGTGTTTGCTAACATCGTTATTTGTACTATCGTTTCCAGCCGCTGCCACAAATAGGACATTATTCTTATTGGCTGTTTCAATCACATCGGCAAGAGCCTGAGAATACCCTCCCCCTCCCCAGCTGTTATTTAAAATTCGCGCCTTCATTTTGACTGCATACCCAATGGCCAAAACTGCAGCATCCAAAGTACCTGATCCCCCTGCACCTAAAAATTTGACGGCCATAAGACGCACATTGGGAGAAACCCCAATCACACCTTTCCCATTATTGCCGATAGCTCCAATCGTTCCAGATACGTGCGTTCCATGACTGTGATCATCCATGGGATCATTGTCCGAATTGGAAAAATCCCATCCATGAATGTCATCAATGAAACCATTCCCATCATCATCAATTTTGTTGTCCGCAATCTCCCCTGGATTGGTCCATATATTGGCGGCTAAATCCTCATGGGTATAGTCAATTCCTGTATCAATGACAGCAACAAGGACGTTCTTATCTCCTTGGGTGGTCTCCCAGGCTTCAGGAGCATCAATATCTGCATCTTGAAAACCATCATTTCCTTTAGAATCTTTTTGTCCTGTATTGTGAAGTCCCCACAGTTGAGAAAAGAGAGGATCAGTGGGAAGTTGGCCCGCTTCTTCTGAAAACTTAGGTTGATCAATCGTATAAATAAAATTGGGCTCTGCATACTCCACCCAGGGTTGAGCCTCATAATACGACACCATTTCTTGGAGATCCCTTTTTCCAACATAAAGATGCTGAAGCCCAGGGACAGATTCAAAATTTTGAATCACTTTGGCTCCCGTCAATTGATGCAGTTGCTCTTGAAACAGAGGAAAGGAAAGTGCCGATTCTTTTACTTTGACAAGAATTTCCCCTGGAACATAAGCCCCCAATGGCTGAGAGGGTGGTTGAGAATTTTTGGCATGAAGCATACTCCCGAAGGTGAAAATGACTAGAGTACTACAGAGAAAGAATACTCGAATTCTTCCCATGAGAGCCTCCTATTTCTTTAAACTTCGGATTGTCGGTCTATAAGGCGTGAATGCTAAATCGCTAAATCTAAGTGTAGCAAACAAGTGAAAAAGCGCGCAAGAAAAATAATCAAAAATATGACAACTATTTGAAATTATTTATTTTTTTATAATCTGGAAGGCCGCTGTATAGGGATCTTTAAGCCCCTTTTCAACCTGAGTTAAGAGATTCTTCAAAAAAGCTTCTTTTTGAGCACGCACCAAAAAATCCTTTTGATAGGCAAGAGTTAAGATTTCTAAAAACTCTCCTCTACGTTCTTGTCTTTTTTTATGCTCTGAGGCTTCATCGTTTTTCTTTAAAAATTGAGAATGTTCTAAAATCTGCCCCCATAGTTCTTCAATACCTATCCCTTTGACAGCTTGAGTCTGTAAAACAGGCGTCTTCCATTTTTCTTTCTGCAAATGTTCAAGCCCCACCATTTCTATAAGTTGATGTTTCATTTGGGACGCATTGGGGCGGTCTGATTTATTCACCACAAAAATGTTGGCAATTTCTAAAAGCCCTGCTTTCATTGTCTGAACAGTATCGCCAGATTCTGGAACCAAGACAACAACCGTCGTATCAGAAATTTCCATAATGCTAAGCTCACTTTGCCCCACACCGACGGTTTCAACCAGAATGAAATCAAAACCAAAAGCATCAAAGAGACGCACAATTTCTTTGGTCGCTCGAGAAAGTCCTCCATAAGAACCTCGAGCCCCTAAACTTCGAATAAAAACAGAAGAATCTTGAGCGTGCGATTGCATACGAATGCGATCTCCCAATACAGCTCCTCCACTAAAGGGGCTGGAGGGATCAATGGCCAACACGGCTACTGTTTTATTTTCTTTTTTTCGGATGAACTTCACAAGTTGGTCCACCAGGGTACTTTTCCCTGCCCCAGGAGGCCCTGTAATCCCTAGAACAAAAGCCTTGCCTCCCTTTTGATAGATCTTATGATAGATTTGGGGCATTAGCTTCATCACCTCGGGGGATTGATTTTCAATCAGAGTAATCAACCGTGTCAGCGCTTTCACATCCCCCCCTAACATTTGAGCCGCTAAATTCATCCTTCCTTGCTTAACACAAACAAATGATTTTGCTCAATTTTTATTACATATCGGCCGATAAGAAGACTGGAGAAAAGAAGTATGGTGTGGATAGCCTATATACTGGTAGGAATCAGCGTTTATGTTCTGGCCTACCAATTTTTTAAAGTGGGGCAAGGCCCTGGGGGGCAAAAAGGGGTCGTTTCGACGGCCGTTTCCCAGTCTTTGATCTTGCGCCTTTCGATGCCCATTCTTCGTACATATCTTTTGCCCTCTGTACAAAACCTCCCTATTGAAAATTTTAGAAAAGAAAAAAAGAGAAAGATCCAATCTGCAGGGATGATCGAAGAGTTGACTCCAGATGAATTCTTTTGTTTCAAGCTCTTTCTTGCCATCTCTCTACCCTTGATGGCTATTGTGTATAATTTTGCATTGAATCTTATAAATCCGCTTATTTTAATTTTTATTTTTGGCTCCTTGGGCTACTTTTTCCCCGAACTTTGGCTTACCAGTCTAATCAAAGATCGCCAGATTAAAATCCGAAATGCCATTCCCTTTGTGATTGATCTTTTAAGTCTATGCACGGAAGCAGGACTAGATTTTATGGGGGCCATTCAACGCGTGGTAGAAAAAGCAAACCAAAGCCCTTTAATTGATGAACTCAAAACCGTCCTTCAAGAACTAAAACTAGGGACCACCCGTGCGGATGCCTTACGAAACATGGCGGCTCGGATTAACATGCCAGAAATTTCTTCAATTGTAGCTGTCTTGGTAACTGCAGATCAAATGGGAGCCAGCATTAGCCAAGTTTTAAAAGCCCAATCTGATCAAATCCGAAGTGAACGCTTTATTCGAGCTGAAAAAGAAGGCGCCAAAGCCGCCCAAAAAATTCTTATTCCTTTGATCTTTTGCATTGTGCCTGCGGTGTTTATTGTGGTTTTAGGCCCCTTGATTGTCCGACTCATTATTCAGCTTTTTTCCGGAGGCTTTGGAGGAGGAGAAACAGGAGAGTTTTTTTGACATCAAGAAAATTTATGGAGCCCCTATCGATGAAAATTATAAAAAATAATATGCTGCTGACTCAAAAAGCTACGCGAGCCAAAACATGGCTTGCAAGACTCAAAGGACTTCTTGGAAAAGAAGCTCTTTCCCCCAATGAAGCACTGGTTTTAAGTCCTTGTAATTCTATTCATACTTTTTTTATGCGTTTTCCCATTGATGCCATTTTTATGAGTTCCAAAGGAAAAGTCCTGCACCTTTACTCTGATTTAAAACCCAATCGACTGACAGTCCTTCATCTTAGAGCCAAGGAAGTTATTGAGCTTCCGGCTGGAACCATCAAACAGTGGAACATTCACGTGGGAGATATTTTAAAATTTGAGGAAGATAACGATGTATAAACTTGTCATTTTACAAGGGCTAGAGCCTAAAGAATTTATTCTTCGTGAAGGAAATACTTTGATCGGCAGAATCCCCGAGTGTGATATCCAACTCAATTCCACTGTGGTCTCCAAAAAACAAGCGCTTTTGACCCTTGTCTCTGGGAAAGTCACGATTGAAGATCTGGAAAGCAAAAACGGAACTTTTGTCAATGGGATGAAGATTCGAAAAAAAGATCTTCGGCCGGGAGACCGCATTTCTTTTCAAGAGGTTGTCTTGGAGCTCTCTATTGCAAAAGAAAGAAAAATAGCATCCACCCCTCCCCTTCAACCTGCTCCACCACCATTGGCATCCAAATCTTTTCTCAATGGAAAAATTCAAGCCCTCAAAGAGGCCTTTGAACCCACCATTCAAATGATCGTACAACATTTAGAGTGGAAATATGTCACGCTGATTTTATTTTCAGCTCTTATCCTGGCCAACTTTTTTGTCACCATTCCTTCTTTGCTGAATCATGCCCAAGTAAAGCTTCAAACAGAAGCTATTAAACGCGGAGAATTTATTGCTAAGCGCATTGGAACAGAAAATCAAAAACACTTAAGTCTCAAAGAAAACTTACTCATGGCAGATAATTTTAATTTAACAACCGCACTGGCCCAACAAGAAGAGCGTATTTTGCTGGTGAATATCATCGACCCAAAAACAAAAAGAATTTTAGCGCCTGCAGAACGCTTAGATCAAGCCCTGGATAATCGAGAGGTTTTCTTAAGAGGCTCCGAAGTCAAAAAACTTTCCTTTGAAAAAATTAATGATCGAGAAGTTTTAATCTCCTACCCCCTATATCTTTATTCCTCTGTCGAAGATCGAGACGTTGTAGGAGCGGTGGTTCAGGTTGTTTTTAACGTGGAGGGGATTGGAATTTCTCCTCAGGAATATTCCCAGCTTCTCTTAAAGTTTTTTCTGATTTCTCTTCTTACAGGCGTGGGTTTTTATTTCCTGTTTCATTACGTAACATCCATTGCATTCAAAAAAATCTATAGCGAAATTGATACCGCCAGCCAGAAAGGATACCGTCACTTAGAACTGAAAACCAAGTTTGAAGAAATTAACCAAATTGTCCACACCATTAATAAAGTTTTTAAAAAAACGCGCGATCTGATTTCAAAGCTCCCTGAAGAAGGAAGAGTTTCTGAAGAAAAGTTTACTGAAAATACAGATGAAATATTAAAAAATTTACTCCAAGTTCTGCCCGATGGAGTTGTGATCTTAAATCCTTCTTATCAGATCACTCACATGAATCCTTCTTTTGAAAAAATTTCAGATTTAAGAATTCAAGAAGTCTTGAATCAAAATATTTTAGAAATTCTTAAAAATGAAGAGCTGGCTAAAAATATTTCACATGGTCTCAATCAAGCTGCTTTTGGAATTGAAACTCAAGAAAGTCTAGATGTTCACGCTCATCGCTATCAATTGGCTGTTTCTGCAACTAAAAATCCCACAAACCAAGTGGATTTTTATATCATTAACCTAAAGAGGATGGATTAAACCATGGCTGATGCTGCAGAAAAAAAAGAGCTCACACAAACCGCACCCACTTTAGAAATTCTTTCTGGAAATAACAAAGGCAATCACTATACCTTGGGCCATGAAACCCTTCATGTCGGGCGTGCCTCAGATAATGATATTGTGTTAGATGACAACCGTGCCTCTCGCCATCATGTTCAAATTAGCTATGAAAATGGCCTGTATTTTATTTCAGATCTCAACACACCGAATGGAACTTTGGTAAATCGACGAAGGATCTTAAATCAGCAATTGCAAAATGGAGATGTTATCCAAATTGGATCTCACACCTTTCAATTTACCCACACCGGAGGGGGAGGCATGCCTCAACAAGAAATTATTACCCCTCAGTCCACTCAAATTCGAAGCCCTTTTTCTCTTAGACCTTTTCTGTATGGAATAGGGCTTTTATTGGTGGCGCTTCTCATTTGGGTCATGATGCAGCCCTCTCGCCCGCCTGCTTCATCTGCTCAAAAGACAACGTCTTCACCAGGCCCTTCTACAGCCAAGGAATTGCCAGAAGTTTCAAAAGAAGCCTATTCCATCAACTGGGAAAAGGCCAATCACTTTTATCTTTCAGGATATCGAGAGCTTTTATCTAAAAATTATTTAAGAGCCATTGATGATTTTAAAACATCCTTAGAACTCTATCCTGAACATCGCTTGGCAAAACTTTATTTGAAAAAAACAGAAGACTCTATTACCGAAGATGTAAATGCTTCTTATAAAGCGGGTATTAATTATTTTAATAGCGCTCAATACCAGCTGGCCATTCATCATTTTATACAAGTGATGACTCTTTTAAAATACCGAAAACCTCCAGAGGGTTTTTGTGCAGTTCGAGCAGAAAGAAACTATAGCATTGATAATCCGGATTTTGAAAAATATTGCGAGAGTGAACAAAAAATTTCAGAAGCACAGGCTTTGATTTCTGTGGGGCATGGATTTTAAATGAAAACAAAACTTACTTATAAAAAACAAAAAGAAGTTTTAGGAACGCACACCCTTGAAAAAGACCTTTTTACCATTGGACGAGACTCTCAAAATTCTTTGATGATTGCAGACCCTCATATTTCTAGAACCCATGCCAAGATCGAGTGGAAAGAAGGAAAGCTCTTCCTCACCAGACTTTCGCCAACAGGAAAACTTATTTTTGATGGAAAAAATATTGAACGCCAAGAGATCTCCTTAGCCCTGGGCCCTATTTCCTTTGAAATTCCACCCTATTCCTTTACCCTTTCTACAGAAGACTCTGAGGAAGCATTGCCTTCCGAACCTTTCCCTTTTATCATGAGCGAAGAACCCCCAGAAGAAGCATTCCAGCAAGTCATTGAAGAAAAAAAGCCTGCTGAAGAAACAAAAATCACCACAAGACCGATCAAGGCCAAATTAATCATCCTTCAGGGTGTAAGCCCTCATCTCCAGTATGATCTTTTAGGGGGGGATATCATTTTGGGTCGAGATGCCGAGTGTGACATTCCTTTGGACGATTCTAAAGTTTCTCGTGACCATGCACATATTTACGTAAAGAATAACACCTACTATCTCAAAGATTCAGGAAGTACGAATGGAACTTCTCTAAACCATCAAAAAATTGAAACAGAAATGCCTCTTTCAAGCAGCGATCAAATCCAATTAGGGGATTGTATCCTTCAATTTGCTCTCGTCGATGAAGCGTTTGAACTGGTCCCTGTTTCTGTGTTGAGTCCAGATGCTACACAATCTGGAATGTTACCTCCGCCATGGGAGCCCAAAGCTCCCTCCTATAGGATGAAACAAAGAAAACTGTTTTTTGCATTAGGTAGTTTGATTCTTCTTGTGGGCTTATTTTTACTCATAGAACAAAAACAAAAACCAAAAGCTCCTCAAGAACGCACCCTTGCCCAAGCTCAAGAATCCAAAACCGAGAGTATATCAAAGAGTCGCCTTGAAGAAACACCCGATGAGCTTGCTTCTCTCACTCAAGTGGATCGAGAGTATGTCTTGGCTAAAATGCAAGAAGCCAAGGACTATTATAAAAACAGACAATACGAAAAGGCCCAAGTGGTGGCTCAAGAAGCTTTGCGCATTGCTCCCCATTATAAGCCTGCCCTGGATTTAAATGTGATTATCCGACAAACATTTGAAGATCAATCTTTAGAAGCTCAAAAACGAGAAGCCCAACGAGAAGAAAAAAAGCTAGAAGAAGATATTCAGTATCACTTATCTGTAGCCCTAGATTATTTTAATCGCCAACAGTGGGAAAAAGCACTTGAAGAATACGATAAAATTTTAGAGCTCCAACCTGACTTGGAAGAGGCTCAAAAAAGACGAGAAATTGTCCAAGAAAAACTTTCGGGAAAATCCCCTGCGTCCGAGGAAAAACCAAAGGTGGCCTCCCAAAAACCTCCTTCACATAATAAACAAGCTGAAAAACTTCTGGCCCAAGGAAGCAAACTTGCTCAAGAGGGAAAAATGCAAGAAGCTTTGGACACCTGGAGAAAGGTACTTCACATGGAAGGAATTCAGTCCCAATATTATGCCAAAGCAGAACAATTCATTACATTTACAAAAGAACAAATGGAACAAAAATATCTGCCTCTGATCACCCAAGCAAAAGTTTTAATGGAGTCCAAAGAATATTTAAAAGCCAAAGAAATTTTAGATGGAATTTTAAAAGAATATCCCACCCACATCGAAGCCAAAGCCTTGCTAGAAAAAACTCTCTTTTCTCTACACGGCCTTGCCAAAAAAGAATATACTGAAGCCATTATCGACGAAAACGTAGGACGTGTGGATTCTGCAAAAGAAAAATTTAAATGGATTGTGGATCGAATTCCCGCTAGCGACGAATACCATCAAAAAGCTCAAAACAAACTCAAAAAATATGAATAATCTTTCTTTGCAAAGGTGTGCTTTGAGTATCGCCAAAACAGGTGCTTCATGCAACGAAGATGCCACTATGATCGATGCTGATGCGCAGATTTATGTTGTTGCAGATGGAATGGGGGGCGCACGCAGGGGATCTTTGGCTGCCCAGATGGCCTGTGAATTTATTCCAAGATTTCTTCAATCCACATCTTTAGGCACAGAAGCCACCTGGCCTTTTGAAAAAAAAGAAGGCTTAAGTCTTGAAGAAAATTTACTGCACATGGCTCTTCTTCAAACCAATAGCAAGATTGTCGAGCGCGCACTTCATGAAAATAAAATGGGGGAGATGGGATGTTCTGTGATTGTCGCATTGGTTTTGCCACAAAAAATTGTTATTGCAAGTGTTGGAAATTGTAGGGCTTACCTCTACCGTAAAGGCCATTTGACCCAGCTTACAGTTGACCAATCTCTCGCCCAACACAAAAATTGGCTCCCTTTGGATTCTCAACATAATATTCCTCTCAATTTTTTGGGCAAACAAGAAACCTTAGAAATCAATAGTCCCTGCGAAAAAAACTTTAAGGAAGAAGATCTTTTTTTCCTGGCTTCTTCAGGTCTTATCAACTCTCTTTCACATGAACAAATTGCAGCTCAAATTAATAAAAATATAAATAATTTCAATGAGTTAACTAAGTCACTCGTGGAAGCCGCTCACCATCAAAGTCCTCACTTTGATGTCACAGCCCTGATATTAAGCACATAGTTTTATAACCTATTGATATCAATATAATTTCTGGTATACTTTATAGATAAAGGACGTTGGTGTTCATTAGTTACTTTTTGGTATCACTTTTTGACCTAATTTTTGCAGAAAAATAACCGATAAGACCTTAAGGAAGGGAGGACATATGTTCCATAAACTATTACGTAACCGTAAGGGGCAAAACACCCTGGAGTATGTGATGATGCTAGGCTTTGTGGCTGCCATTATTGTGCTCTTTTTTACGGTGTTTAGGGGAAAATTTAATCAAATTGTCCAGGCGGTAGGAGAAAAAATTAGTAGCGCCATTGGGCAAATGCAGTAACGTTTTTTGTGCCCGCTTTTTGTGTCTCATGAAAGGTTCTTGCTGTCATAAAAGCCGCGGCCAAACGGTCGTAGAGTACTTATTGCTCTTATCGTTTGTGGCGCTCGTCATGTTGAAAGTGGGGCTCTTTATTCGCGGGGCGTTTAGAAAAGGAGCGCCAGAACTTAAAAGGGTTGTGATTGAAGAAAACCTAAATACAGGGATTGGATTTAAATGAAAAATCTGAAAAATAACAAAGGACAAACCCTGACAGAGTTTTTATTTGTGATTGTCCTTTTGGTTTTTCTTGTTTTGGCTCATACGCAGCTTTCGTTAAGCTACGTTTTTGCAAACGTCATCCACTACACCACATTTATGGCTGCACGAGCAGAATCCGTGCAAGCGGGCAGTGGCCCTCTCTACATGGAAGCTCTGGTAGGAACACCCACGGCAAGTCACCTTCCCATGGTTCACTTTTCACAACCTGCGGGAAGTAACTTTGTAGTTTTTGAAGGAGGCACTCAAAGATTTAGCTTAGGCTACCAGCTCTTAAGCTACATCCCTCTGTGGGGCCCCGCATCTGAAGCACTTTTAAAATTAAAAAGTAGTTCTCCTGTACTTTCTGAGCCTTCGGCCGCAGATGTTTTGGCAGGAGGAGGAGTTTTAGATAATGAATAAACAACAAGCCCAAAAAGGACAAGCCCCACAGGGGCAAGCTATCGTAGAGCTTTTAATTGTACTTCCCATTCTTTTTTTCCTCATGATTTTTAGTTTTCAAATTTTTAAATCCATTTACCAGGCTCAACTAACCCAAGAAAGTGCAAGAATGCATCTTCTTCGTCAAATCCATAACAGAGCCAATGGGTGGGGTGGAATGCCTTCTCGAGAAGTCATCAGCCTCCCCTCTTCACCGATCCAAACTCGAGGGCTTCCTTTATTGGAAGGAGAAAATCCTTCGGGATCTGTGACCATTAAAATTGGGATTTGTCGAGATAACACCTGTTGAGGGGGAACCACGTATGGGAAATCCAAGAGCTGTTTTAATATCACTCGTAGTGGCTGTTTTGGCCGTTGTCCTCATCTATTCTTTCGTGAGCCAACAAAAAGTTTCTATTTTAGAAATGGCCTCACCCAAAAAAGTCGTTGTTGCCAATCAAGATATCAATGAACTCACCACCCTTGATGAAACCATGGTTCGCATTGATTCTGTTCCTCAAACCTACGTTCAGCCAGGAACCTATAGCGACAGCAAAGATGTCTTGGGGCTCATCACAACAGTTCCTATTAAAAAAGGGGAACAACTTTTACAAAATAAACTTCTTTTTGAAGAAACCCAAAGCAAACTTTCTTCTCGGGTTAGCAAAGGAAAAAGAGCCATCACGGTTCCTGCGACAGACATTCATGGAGCTGGAAGACTGATTCGTCCAGGAGATCGTGTGGATGTGCTCTCTTCTATTGACTATGGCCAAGGCGATCGGGAACAACGCGAAGTCAAAACCGTGCTTCAAGATGTTTTGGTCATTGCCACAGGACGAAATGTCATTGCTTCGATTCCAACTGAAATATCAAAAGATCCCATTTCTGGAAAAGAAGTGAAACGAGATTTACGAAAAGAAGCCAAATATACTACGGTCACTCTCGAAACAACTCCAGAAGAAGCCCAGGGCATTGTATTTTTGTTAACGGCAGGAGAAGGCAGTATCTTTTTGGCTCTAAGAAATCCAGACGACCGTTCTATCGAAAAACTTTATACCACAGATTCTGAGAAAATTTTAGGACCTAGAAGTTCAAAAGGCGCCAGACAACAAGAAATTAAAACTCGGCGAGAGCCTCGTTGGCTAGAATTTAGAGGAACCGATGTTACACCTGTTTACTAAAAGAGCCTTTTCTCCTATCTTACTTCTTTTTTTAGGAGCTTTTTTTTCTATTGCTGCCTCTGCACAGCAAGAAAAAGCCAAAGCTGAAAAAACAGTTTCAGCACGCCTAACAGCTGGGATCACAGAGACCTTTGATTTTGACTTTGCTCCTGGAAACATTGCTTTAGGAGATCCCCAGGTTTTGCGATATCAAATTGATCGTGAAGCTCGAAAAATGATCCTGGTTCCCCTTAAGGCAGGAAAAACCTCTTTAGATATCTATGACCAAACAGGTGTTTTAAAACGAAGGTATGTGCTCACCGTTGTTGTGAGTGATTTGGCCAAAACTGCCAAAGAACTCCAAGATTTGTTAGGAGAAATTGAAGGCATTCGAATTAAAATTTTTGGAAGAAAAATCTTGATTGATGGAGAAATTCTGCTTCCTTCAGATTTAAACCGCATCGTCACCGTCACAAATCAATATGCCAAAGAAGAAGTGGGTATTATTGCCACCTTAAGTCCTGTGGCCCAAAAAATCATTGCTGGAAAAATTCAAGAGGATATCCAAAAAATGGGATTTAAAGAAGTCACCGTTCGAGCTGTCAATCAAAGATTCTTGGTCGAAGGAGAAGTTCCTCGGGGACCGGATGCCGACCCCGACAGAAATGCAGTCATAGCCATTGAAACAGCAAAAACCTACGTGCCCGACATTTTTATTACCGCGGGAGAAAAAGAAGGTGTCATTAAGCGCCCCGAAGGAGGCCCTCCGGTTGTGGTCAATCTTCTCATCATCAAACCCAAACCTGCTGCAGAACCTGCCAAAATGGTTCGAATCGTCATTCATTATGTAGAACTCAATAAAAACTATGCCAAAAACTTTTCTTTCAACTGGACCCCTGGAATACGAGACACGTCCAATATTGAGCTCAAAGGTGGAAAGCTAACAACAACAGTCACAGGCACTCTTGATAGCCTCATTCCCAAACTCAACAGTGCAACAACCCATGGCCATGCGCGTGTGTTAGAGTCGAGCTCTCTTATTGTTCAAGACAACGAAGAAGGAACTTTAAATAACGCCATTCAAATTCCTATTAGCGTTTTTCTCTCCTCTGGAGGAGGGACACAACAAGCCACACAATATGTGGATGTGGGACTCCTCATGAAAATTAAACCTACCACCCTTCAAGAATCGAATGCCATGCGGGTGGATGTTGAATTTCAACTCAAAACTGTTTTGGGATTTAACGAGCAAGGCGTTCCTTCCATTGGACAAAACAAAATCAATACGATCCTCATTGTAGGATCTGGAGAAAGTGCAGCCATCGGAGGACTGGTCACCAATAACATGCTCACCAATTACAATAAACTTCCTGAAGGCACGGCCACTCAGAATTTTTTATTTAATCTCTATCGCTCCAAATCTTTTCAAAACAATAAGAGCCAATTTGTTGTTTTCGTTACCCCTGAAGTTATTAAATCTGCTTCCGAAGGATCCGAGGAGCTCAAAAGAAAGTTTAGAGTAAAATAATGACGTCTGCATTCGTTATAGCCATCTTAGGAACTCCCTCCAGTGGGAAGACAAGCCTGGCTTTTAACCTAACCTCTGCCTTTCAGATTGAAAAAGAAAATTCTTTTTATACAACGGAAGAAGCATTCCAAGAATCTCTTCTGCCACACTACTCTCTTGTCATTGCAGACTGCCATCCCAACCTTTCCGAGAAAACAAAAAAAATCTTAAACCAAGCCTCTGTGGTTTTGATTCCAACAGAATGCGAAACTTCCTCTTTAAATGAAACTCGAAAACTTTTAGAAACGATCTATGCTTTTCTACCCAAAGATTTGGTCTACGTTATTTTAAATCGCTACCATGCTCATAAAGTTAATCCTTCGCTCGTTCAAAAACAATTAAACTGTAATATTTTAGGAGCCCTGGTGGATGATCCTGTTATTTCAGAATCGGCTCATACTAAAATTGCATTTGTTACGACCCATCCCAAAAGCATGGCCACCCACTACATGATGCAGCTTGCTAAAATTATTCACACCAAAAAGATTTTAGAAAAAGGCGTCGCTCTTCAAAAAATGCGCCAAATCGTTGCAGAAGATACGGCCGTTCCTCTCCAAGCCACAGGCACAGAAGGTGCACTGCCGGCTCAGGCTCAGCAGCAACCCAAACTCTACAACCGCTTTGCCCAAGAAGAAGCCCCTAAAGATCAGCGCACGCTTCTTAAAATGAAAGTACTCAAACTCCTTACTTCTGAACTTAATCTTAAAAAACTAGATACAGAAACAGGCAGTGATCCCAAAAAAATGGCTTTGCTGCGAGAAAAAACAAAGCAAGCGGCCACTACCATCATGGAAAAAGAAAATATTCACATGGGAGATAGAAATATCACTGAGCTTTTCATCAAAGAAATCTTAGATGAAGCCTTGGGGCTGGGCCCGTTGGAAGTGCTTCTGGCAGATCCGACGGTCACAGAGATCATGGTAAATCGCAAAGACCAAATTTATATTGAAAAAAATGGCAAAATTGTACTCTCACCTTTGACCTTTACAAGCAATAGCCAACTGATAGGAATTATCGAGAGAATTGTGGCCCCCTTGGGCCGACGGATTGATGAAAAAACTCCGTATTGTGATGCGCGTCTTCCCGATGGTTCTCGGGTACACGCCATCATTCCTCCTTTGGCCATTCAAGGACCGACCATCACCATCCGAAAGTTTTCAAGAAAACCTTATATTGTTTCTGACCTCATGAAGTTTGGATCCGTAACAGATGAGATGGCAGATTTTTTAAGAGCAGCTATTGAAGCTCGACAAAATTGTGTGGTTTCCGGTGGAACAGGGACTGGAAAAACAACGCTTTTAAATGTGCTCTCCTCTTTTATTCCATCCACAGAACGTATTATTACGGTTGAAGATTCTGCTGAGTTACAGTTGACCCAACCTCATTGGTGCCGATTAGAAAGCCGGCCCGCCAATATCGAAGGTACGGGCGCCATTACAATTCGAGATTTGGTCCGAAATACCCTTCGGATGAGGCCTGACCGCATTGTGGTGGGAGAATGTCGAGACGGAGCCGCCTTGGATATGCTTCAAGCCATGAACACAGGGCATGATGGCTCTTTAACCACCGTTCACTCCAATAGCCCCAGAGATTGTCTCTCACGATTAGAGACGCTGGTCATGATGGCAGGCATGGATCTTCCTTCTCGTGCCATCCGAGAACAAATTGCGGCTGCCGTTCATTTAATCGTTCAAATTTCTCGTTTTTCCGATGGAAGTAGAAAAGTAGTTCAAATCAGCGAAGTCACAGGCATGGAAAAAGATGTCATTACCATGCAAGATATTGTTGTCTTCAAACAAAAAGGACTCGATGCTCATGGCAAAGTTTTAGGAGAGTTTGTATTTACGGGAGCTGTCCCCCAGTTCATTCATGATCTTGAGAAAAAAGGGCTTCGTATTCCTAAAGGATTTTTTATAAAACGCAAAACAGACAAGTCCGAGGACACCCCATGACCCCCTTGCTTTTATGGGCAGGTCTTATTTTGATCGGCGCTCTGGTTTTCTTTGCGACACTTGTATCTTACGAAGCCATTGAACGCCACACCGTCAAAGATGCGGATTGGGTGGCCAATCAACTAGATCTCATGTTTATTCCCATCCCACCCAAACGTGCATTTCGAATTTTAATGTTGGGCCCATTTATTCTTGGAATCTTGGCTTTTTCAGCATTCTGGGGAAATACTTTTTTGGGTTTGATCTCTGCCCTGGGTGTAATCGGAGTGGGATTTAAATTACCCCGCCCTTTCATTGAATTTCTTTTGAAAAGCCGAACACGAAAACTCAACATGCAACTTGTCGATGGTCTTACCCTCATGGCTAATTCTTTAAGATCAGGGCTCAGCCTTATGCAAACCCTCCAAATCGTGGTTGAAGAAATGCCAGATCCTTTGTCTCAAGAAATGAATCTTGTTTTATCGGAACAACGTATTGGAGTACCGGTTGAAAAATCATTTCAAAATTTTGCAGCCCGAATGAAAACAGAAGATGTCGAGATGTTTGTAACCGCTGTCATCGTTCTTCGAGAAACAGGGGGAAATTTGGCTGAAACATTTGATACCATTGTGCATACCATTCGTGAACGCCTAAAATTAGAAAATAAAATTTCAGCCATTACGGCTCAAGGGGTATGGCAAGGACGCATTTTAACCATGGCCCCCTTTGTTTTGATGATTGTGCTTAACTCTATCGATTCTAGCCACATGCAGCCCTTATTTACAACACTTCCTGGCTATATTCTTCTGGCTATTATGCTCACTTTGATTGGAGTGGGAGCACTCATGATTAAAAAAATTGTGACGATAAGAATATAGAGGAACAAAATGATAACAAGGGGGAATCCAATGAGAGACCTAATGAAAAACCTAATGAGAATCTTTAAAAATATAGTAATAATCTATGTGATTTCAATAGGTTACGTGTTTAGCCAAGGAGTGGTCAACGTTCAAAATGGCAACATCAACCACTATTTTAAAGACTTTTCCGTACCAGGCCATGGCTACAATCTCGAACTGGAACGCTCCTTTAACTCCAAGTCAAACTTTTATGGAATGTTTGGCCATAAATGGGGAAGTAACTTTGATACCCTTTTTAAGGTCACCCCTGAAGGGACAGTAACCATCACAGAATTTGGAGGCGGCTTTGAAACAACCTTTACCCCTGAAAAATATGGCCAAAAAAATGTTGCGGAGTTTATTAATGCCATCTACGAAAAAGTTCCCCCAGCTTCAAAATCTGAAACACTCAAAGACTCTTTAAAAAACGATGTGGAGTTTCGTCACAAGCTTGCCTTGGAATATAAAGTTACCAAACCCATTGCGATGGGAATCAAGCTCTATGCAAATGACCGAGGGCCAGAAACACTTGAAAAAATAAAGTCTAAGGCGGGCACATCTCAGTGGCTAAGAACTTTTGCGGATGGAAAAAAAGAATTCTTTAGTGAACAAGGGCTCCTCATTCGAAAAGAAGACCCCAATAAAAACTTTTTAAATCTTGACTATGACACCAACGGTCGCTTGGCCAAGGTCTCTGATCTCAGCGGAAGACAAATTACTTTTTCCTATACAGCCAAAGGGTTCATAGAATCTGTGACCAGTCCCTTGGGAACAAAATGTTCTTACAAGTATGACAAAGAAGAAAATTTAATTTATGCCAAAAATGCCAGGGGGTATGATTTTACTTACCAATATATGCCTACACACCACATGACAGAGATTGCCTATAACGCCTCTAGTCAAAAAGAAGTCATGAAGTATGACACCGAAGACCGCATTACGTATCACGAAGGGCCTGAAGATATTCTTTCGACGTATCAATACGATACAAAAGGCGCTCCGGATAAATATTTTAATGTCTTAGTTACAAAAGAAGTCGGTAAAAAACCCACTCAAGTTACAACCGTCGATAAATATGAATATGAATTTGGGGAACGCGAAAATGGGACATCTTATACCTCAAAAATTGTAACCGTCTTAGATGGCGTACGCACAGAAACAGCTTACAATGCATGTTGTGGAAAACCAATATCCATTGCTCAAGATGGAAAAGTGACAAAATTTGAATATTATGCCAACGGACTGCTCAAAAACAAAGTTTCTCCTTCCGGAGAAAAAGTTGAACTCTCCTATGAAAATACGTTCAATAAAGTATCAAAAGTAGTTCAAGCCAATCCCAACTTAAAACAACCTGCAGCAGACACCACAAATACCACAGAATTTAGGTACGATGCCAATGGAAACCTCTCCTATGCATTTAACAAGACAAAAAATATCTCGGTTCAGCTTTTTTACGACACCAAAGGGCGCATTAAGCAGCTCCAGGATCAAGGAGGCAGGAAAATATTTTTCGACTACAACGAACTGGGAAAACCAACTAAAATATCCTTAGAGGGGACAGGTTCCATTGTCGTAAGCTACAATGCTGGAGGTGAAATCACCAATGTTAAAAGCACTGCAGGCAGACAAATTGCCGTGGATGTAACAGCTGCATTCCAGAGCCTTCTTGATATTATTCGGCCCGCAGGTGTCAGTTTAAATATTTAAGTGAAGTGTTTAAAAAGTAGTCGAGTGATTAAAAAGATGACTCAGAAACAAAGATTAAAATTAGATGAGAACTAAATAACCCCATGACTTTGTTAATAAAAATGATGAGCTCAAAATTTAGAAAAGTTGGTATATCCCTTGCACTTTTA
>JAHFEZ010000067.1 GCA_023248265.1 Deltaproteobacteria bacterium | reverse complement strand
AAAGATTCGTTCCATTATTACGTGTCAAGATCCTATCGGCGTTTGTGCAGAATGTTATGGGCGTGATTTGTCTCGAGGTCAAAAAGTGAATATTGGAGAAGCCGTCGGGATTATTGCTGCACAATCCATTGGGGAACCCGGTACACAGTTGACCATGAGAACTTTCCATATTGGAGGCACTGCAAGCCGACGTGTGGAGCAAAGCACCTTAACGACTCGTCATAAAGGGGTTGTAAAATTTGTAAAACTCAACACAGTTATAAATAAAGAAAAAAGTTTAACGGTGATGAACCGAAATGGTGAAATTGCCATTGTCGATGAGGCAGGGCGTGAAAGAGAGCGATACGCTGTTATTTATGGAGCAAAGCTGAAAGTCAAAGAAAATAAAATGGTCGAAGCGGGGGCTCTTTTAGCCGAATGGGATCCCTATACCATGCCTATTTTGACCGAGGTGGGTGGCGTCATTAGTTATGGAGATATTATTGAAGGGGTGACAATGAGAGAGCAATTGGATGAGGTGACAGGTCTTTCACACAAAGTTGTGGTTGATTCTAAAGATACAGAGACCCGTCCTAGAATTTCCATCAAAGATAAAGATGGAAACACCATTCAGCTTTCTAAAATTGCATTTGCCAGGTATCTCTTGCCTGTGGGGGCCAATATCATTGCAGTAGATGGAGAGGCTGTTGAGCCTGGAGAGGTGTTGGCAAAAATTCCACGTGAGACCACCAAGACTAAGGATATTACGGGGGGGTTACCTCGAGTGGCTGAACTTTTTGAAGCACGAAAACCCAAAGATTGCGCCGTCATTAGTGAAATTGATGGAAGTGTGACCTTTGGGGCAGATATAAAAGGAAAGCGTCGCGTCATTATTACTCCTGAAGTCGGTGAGCCGTGTGAATATTTGATTCCAAAGGGAAAACATATTTCTGTCCATGAAGGAGATTTTATTCGTGCTGGGGAGCCACTCATGGATGGAGCTGCCAATCCTCATGATATTTTAAAAGTCTTAGGAGAAAAAGCCCTGGCTCAATATCTTATTGATGAAGTTCAAGAAGTCTATCGCTTACAAGGGGTTAAGATTCACGATAAGCATATTGAAGTCATTGTAAACCAAATGTTAAGACGTGTGAGAATTAAAGAGGTGGGAGACAGTGATTTCTTATTGGGAGGGCAGGTTGAAAAAACTTTATTTAAGCAAGCCAATGAGAAGTTAAAAAAAGAAGGGAAAGCCCAAGCTGTTGCAGAGCCTATGCTTTTGGGGATTACCAAGGCCTCTTTAAGTACAGAGAGTTTTATTTCTGCAGCTTCGTTCCAAGAAACCACCAAAGTGCTGACTCAGGCCAGTCTTGCTGGGAAGACCGATCATTTGGTGGGGCTCAAAGAAAATATTATTATGGGACGGCTTATTCCTGCAGGGACGGGCTTTTCCGCCTATAGTAAGCAACGGATCAATGTTGAAATGCCCAAAACAGCATTGGGAAGAGCGCCCGTTCAAGAAGAAGTGAGTGCACAAATTGTGGGGCTAGAACAAAAAACGGCTTGAAGGGAAGGTTATTATGCCAACAATGAATCAATTGGTCAGTCGAAGTCGAAAGCGAATGCGACGAAAAACAAAATCTCCAGCGCTCAAGGGCTCTCCTCAGAAGCGAGGGGTGTGTATTTATGTGAAAACAATGACACCCAAAAAACCAAATTCTGCTTTGAGAAAAATTGCGCGTGTGCGCTTGACCAATGGACATGAAGTGACAGCATATATTCCAGGTGTTGGGCATACTCTTCAAGAGCACTCGGTGGTGCTCATTCGTGGAGGTCGGGTGAAAGATTTACCTGGGGTTCGTTATCATATTATTCGAGGAAAATTGGATACATCAGGAGTTCAAAATAGAAAACAAGCCCGCTCCAAGTACGGGGCTAAAAGACCGGGGGCTGCTGCGGCGACGTAAAGCCTACGGATAAAAGGATAAGAAAATGGGAAGACGAAAAAAAACAGTTGAACGAAAAGTGACTCCGGATCCTCTTTTTAAAGATTTGGTGGTTGCTAAATTTGTAAATCGCTTAATGGAACAAGGGAAGAAAAATTTAGCAGAAACTATTTTTTATGGAGCCTTGGATCTTATAAAAGAAAGAAACTTGGGAAAAGAACCTTTAGATATTTTTAAAAGAGCCTTGGATAATATAAAACCTTTTGTAGAAGTCAGATCACGAAGAGTAGGAGGCGCCACCTATCAGGTTCCAATGGAAGTACGTCCGGATCGAAGACAAGCGCTGGCCCTTCGTTGGATGATTAGTTATGCTGAAGCAAGAAAAGGAAGGTCGATGCAAGCCAAGTTGGCTGAAGAAATTGTCGATGCATTTAATGGAACAGGAGGAGCCATTCGAAAAAAAGAAGATGTTCATCGAATGGCAGAAGCAAATAAAGCCTTTGCTCACTATAGGTGGTAATGATGTATGGCGTCTGAAGAAGAAATTTTGCGCAAAGTTCGCAATATTGGGATTGCTGCCCATATTGATGCAGGGAAAACGACCACAACGGAACGAGTTCTCTATTATACAGGACGCGTCTATAAAATTGGAGAAGTCCATGAAGGAACTGCAACCATGGACTGGATGCCTCAAGAGCAAGAGCGAGGCATTACGATTACTTCTGCAGCCACCAGTTGTCAGTGGGCTGGCCACAATATCAATATCATAGATACCCCAGGTCACGTCGATTTTACCATTGAAGTTGAACGGTCTTTAAGAGTGCTCGATGGAGCTGTTTGTGTGTTTTGTGGTGTGGGAGGGGTAGAACCTCAATCTGAAACGGTGTGGCGTCAAGCCGATCGTTATCATGTGCCACGCATTGCCTTTATTAATAAAATGGATCGGATTGGCTCTGATTTTTGGAGCTGTGTCCAACAAATGAAAGACAAACTCAATACCAAACCTGTTCCTGTTAATATTCCACTGGGCAAAGAAGAAAATTTTTCTGGAATTATTGATATTGTTCACATGAAAGCCATGAAATGGACAGGCGAAGAATTGGGAGCGAAATTTGAAGTCATTGATATTCCAGCGGAGTGTAAAGAAGAAGCTGAAAAAGCAAGAGAACAACTTTTAAATGCAGTGGCAGAAGAAGATGAAAAACTTTTGGAAAAATATTTAGGAGGGGAAGCTATTTCTCCGGAGGAACTTGAAGGAGCTATCCGAAGAGCAACGATTAACTTTAAAGTGGTACCCGTGGTTTGTGGATCTGCGTTTAAAAATAAAGGGGTTCAGCCGATGCTCGATGCTGTTGTAAAATATTTACCATCTCCCCTAGATATTCCCTCTGTCAAAGGAAAGCTTCCTGGAAAAGAAGAAGAAACTACGAGGCCCACTAAGTTTACCGAACCTTTTTCTGCATTGGCTTTTAAAATTATGACAGATCCTTTTGTGGGACAACTTACTTATTTTCGTGTGTATTCAGGCATTTTAAATTCAGGTTCTTATGTGTATAACTCTGTAAAAGATAAGCGAGAACGTATTGGACGGCTCGTTAAAATGCACGCCAATAAAAGAGAAGAGATTAAAGAAGTTCATGCTGGAGATATTGCAGCTGCGGTAGGGCTCAAATATACAGTCACCGGAGATACACTGTGTGATGAAGCCAAGCCCGTCATTTTAGAATCCATGAATTTTCCAGAGCCTGTGATTTCAGTTGCCATTGAACCTAAGACCAAAGTGGATCAAGAAAGATTGGGGTTGTCTTTGCAAAAACTAGCCATTGAAGATCCTTCTTTTCGAATGCATACCGATACAGAAACGGCACAAACCATTATTTCTGGAATGGGAGAACTTCATCTTGAAATTATTGTGGATCGATTGACCCGAGAATTTAAAGTCGAAGCCAATGTGGGCAAACCTCAGGTGGCTTATCATGAAACCATTCAGTCCACAGCCAAAGCCGAAGGAAAATTTATTCGTCAGTCGGGGGGTCGAGGTCAATATGGGCATGTGTGGTTAGAAGTGACACCTGTGGAACGTGGGAAAGGATATATTTTTGTCGATAAAATTAAAGGGGGTACTATTCCCAAAGAATATATTCCTGCAGTCAATAAAGGGGTTCAAGAAGCGATGGAAAATGGGGTCTTGGCAGGATATCCATTAGTTGATATACAGGTCACTTTATATGATGGATCTTTCCATGAGGTAGATTCATCAGAAATTGCATTTAAAATTGCGGGCTCTATTGGATTTAAATCAGCAGTTCACAAAGCAAGCCCTGTCTTGCTAGAGCCTATTATGTTGATGGAAGTTGTAACACCTCAAGAATTTATGGGAGATGTCATTGGAGATATTAGTTCGAGACGAGGAGCAGTTCAAAATATGGAAGCCAGGGGAAAGATGCAAGTGATTCGATCACAAGTTCCATTGGCAACGATGTTTGGATATGCTACAGATTTAAGATCTCGAACAGAAGGACGAGCAACGTATACGATGGAACCCTCGCATTATGCGCCAGTTCCGTCTAATATTGCAGAAGAAATTATTTCAAAACAAAAAGTGTGAAGCACTTATAATAAACAGGGAGGAAGAGTATGTCGAAGGCGAAATTTGAGAGGAAGAAGCCACATATCAATGTAGGAACGATTGGACACGTGGATCATGGTAAGACCACACTTACAGCAGCCATTACTAAAGTATTGA
>JAHFEZ010000037.1 GCA_023248265.1 Deltaproteobacteria bacterium | reverse complement strand
TAATATATGATCCCTATAAACCACTTAGCTGTGTTTATGATGTTGGCATTTGCGTTGCTTTTAGGGCTCGTACTGATCGGTCTTTCTGCTCTCTTAGGACGCGTAAAGCCTGATCCCCATAAGCTTTCTGTCTATGAATGTGGGGTTCCTCCCTCGGGCTCTCCCAGAAATCGTTATTCAGTGAAGTTTTATCTGATTGCCATCTTTTTTCTCATTTTTGATATTGAAATTGCGTTTTTATTTCCCTGGGCCCTCATTGTCAAAAGCCAAATTCCTCTGGGACATATGGTTATTTTAGAGATGTTTCTATTTATTGCTCTTTTGCTCGTGGGCTATATCTACATTTGGAAAAAAGGCGCTTTGGAATGGGATTAAACTCATGACGCTCCTTGATTTTACAATTCTTACTGCAAAAGTTGTCCTTGTGATGAGTGTCCTTTTAAGCACAGTTCCTATTTTAGTTTGGGTGGAGCGACGTGGCTCTGCCTTTATCCAGGATCGTTTAGGACCCAATCTGGTGGGCCCTTTTGGACTCTTACAACCTCTCGCCGATGTCATTAAATTTCTTTTTAAAGAAGACCCCATTCCTTTGGAAGCCCATCGGTTTCTTTTTCCCTTGGCCCCACTTTTTTCTCTCATCCCTGCAGCAGTTACATTTGCCGCTATTCCTTTTGGAGATACGATTGAACTTTGGGATCATACGATTTCCCTGCAAATTGCAGACATTAATATAGGAATTCTCTATATCGTTGCTTTTGGTTCCTTAGGAATTTATGGAATTCTTCTCGCAGGTTGGGCTTCTAACAACAAATATTCTATTTTAGGTGCCCTTCGCTCTTCGGCCCAAATGATTAGTTACGAAATTGTTCTGGGAGCTTCTCTTATTGGCCCCCTGATGGTTTATGGCACATTCTCATTAAAAGAAATCGTGCATCTTCAAGCTGGACATTGGGGTGTCGTATTTCAACCGTTAGCCTTTATTACTTTTTTTATTGCTGCTTTTGCAGAATGTAACCGCCTGCCCTTCGATCTTCCGGAAGGAGAAGCAGAACTGGTTGCGGGATTTCATACAGAATATGGCAGCATGAAATTTGCCCTCTTTTTTATGGCCGAATATCTTCACATGATTACAATTTCTGCTCTCACCGTAACTCTTTTTTTCGGAGGATGGCAGCTCATTCCTGGACTGATGTCACTAGCACAAGGCTTAGGGTTTGCCGTGTATCCCACCTCCCTTATTCTTTCTCTCCTTCAAATGCTCTCTTTTAGTTTAAAAGTAGGAGTTTTCCTGTGGATTTTTATTTGGGTTCGCTGGACTTTTCCTCGTTTCCGATATGATCAACTCATGGCCTTTGGATGGAAAATCCTCATTCCTGTGGCACTTATGAACATCTTCTTGACAACCTTAGCCATTTACCTCAAATGGATTTAAGTCATGTGGCATAATATTATTTTTTGGATTCTTTCAATCCTGTGTGTGGGATGTGCGCTGGGTGTGGTTTGGCAGAGAAATCCGGTTGTCAGCGCCGTATTTTTGGTGGGTAGTTTTGTAGCATTGGCGGGGCTTTATTTAAATCTCAACGCTCCTTTTTTAGCTGCAATCCAAATCATCATCTATGCAGGAGCCATTATGGTTCTTTTTGTCTTTGTCATGATGCTTTTAGATTTACATCATCCTTTGGATCTTTATTTTCGTTTCACAAAACCTAAACTCCCTAAATATATTGTTCTTGGACTTTTTATTTGGCTTTTGTGCACACTCATCTTAGCCACGGCTTTTCCGCTGGCCATACCGGACAAAGCACAAGGCTTTACCGTTGCCCAAGTAGCCATCCTTTTATTTTCAAAATATGCATTTCCTTTTGAATTGACCTCTCTTCTTTTACTGATAGCCCTGGTTGGAGGCGTTGTTTTAGCGAAAAAGAAATGATACCCATGGTTGGTTACTCTCACTATCTCATTTTAAGTGCTGTGTTATTCACGATAGGTGTCTTTGGGGTACTTCTTCGCAGAAATCTCATCATTATTTTTATGTCAATTGAACTCATGCTCAATAGCGTCAATCTTTCTTTGGTGGCAATCTCCAAATTTACCCAAAGTGCGGATGGCCAAATTTTTGTTTTTTTCGTCATTACGGTGGCAGCAGTTGAAGCCGCGGTAGGACTTGCAATTATCATTTCTTTATTTAGGCACAAGCAAACAACAGCCATTGATGAAATAAATCTGATGAAAGGATAAGAATGCTTTCGGCGATTTTGCTTTTTCCACTTGTAGGATTTTTGATAAATGGTCTTTTAGGTAGACGCCTTCCTAAAATTTCCATTAGCAGTATAGGCTGCACGTCTGTTTTTCTGTCTTTTGCCAGCGCTTTTTATCTTTTTATTGATTTTTTGCAAAGTCCTGAAGGGTGGAGAGAAATCACCATAACTCTTTTTCAATGGATCCCTCTTCTAGGCGTTGATGTTTCTTTCAAGCTCGATTCCCTCTCTCTTCTTTTGGTTTTGGTAATTACTGGGGTGTCCTTTCTTATTCATCTTTATTCTGTAAACTATATGGAAGAAGATCCCTCTCTGGCTCGCTATTTTTCTTACTTAAATCTTTTTACATTTGCCATGCTTCTTTTGGTCTTGGCCAATAATCTTCTTTTGCTTTTTATTGGGTGGGAAGGGGTAGGACTTTGCTCTTATCTTTTGATTGGCTTTTGGTTTGAAGACGATGAAAAAGCTCAAGCGGGTAAAAAAGCTTTTTTGGTCAATCGTATTGGGGACTTTGCCTTTCTCATCGCACTTTTTTTAATTTTTACTACTTTCGGAACTCTCAACATTTCAAGCCTACGAGTTTTTGAAGTTTCTTCAAATCAACTCCAAACGTTAACCTTCATCACTCTACTTTTATTTATTGGAGCCTGTGGAAAATCTGCCCAAATTCCTTTGTATATCTGGCTTCCCGATGCCATGGCGGGCCCCACACCTGTTTCAGCCTTAATTCATGCAGCCACGATGGTAACTGCAGGCGTATATATGATCGCACGTCTTCATTTTTGGTATTTGCTCACTCCTTTTTCTATGACGGTGGTGGCAACCGTGGGTATTGTTACGACTTTATTTTCTGCTTCGATGGCTTTCTTCCAAAACGACATTAAAAAAGTTTTGGCTTACTCCACCATTAGTCAGTTGGGCACCATGTTTTTAGCGGTAGGGATCGGAGCTTTTTCAGCAGGTATTTTTCACTTAGTCACCCATGCTTTTTTTAAAGCTCTTCTCTTTTTAGCTGCGGGAAGTGTCATCCATTCCCTCCATGGCGAACAAGATATTCAAAAAATGGGAAATTTAAAATCAAAACTCCCACTCACACATATTGTCTTTTTATTTGGTGTTTTAGCTATCATTGGATTTCCCCCGTTTAGTGGATTTTTTAGTAAAGATGAAATCCTGTGGTTGGCATTTAATAAAAATGCTCTTTTTTGGATTTTAGGACTTTTAGGAGCTTTAATGACAACCTTTTATATGGTTCGACTCTTTACGCTTGTCTTTTATGGACATTCTCAAAAACAAAATAAAGAACATTTGCATGAAGCTCCTCCTTTAATGGCTCTGGCACTTATTCTTTTAGCCCTACTTTCTTTAGCAGGAGGATTCATCGGCGTTCCTCATTCTCTCTATGCTTTTTTTAAGATGGATAATTTTTTAGAACACTTTTTAAACCCTGTTTTCATCAGACAACTGGAAGTCACTCAAGAGGGATTCAGTGAATATGGTCTCATGATTCTCACCCTTGTGTTAACCCTTGCCACGGCTATTTGGACATTTTTAACCTTTCACAAACATCAAGAGTGGACAGAACACTTAAAAATTAAGTTTCATAAAGTCCACTCTTTCCTTGTAAACAAATATTATATCGATGAGCTTTATACCTTCCTTTTTGTGCTTCCCGTTAAAAAAGGCTCTGAACTGTTACTTCGATTTTTAGACAAGGGCACCATCGATGGAAGCCTTCATGGCTTGGGCAAACTCACAAATCTCTCAGGCTATCGTCTCAGTCTCTTACAAAATGGAAATATTCAAACTTATGCTTTGGGGTTGGTTATTGGGGCAATAGGGATTCTTCTTTATATTTGGAGTTATTTCGTATGAGTTTTGAGAATCATCTTTTAACTTTTCTTATTTTTTTCCCTTTGGCCAGCGCCCTTTTTATTTTCGTATTGCCTAAATCTTTGGAATCTAAGGTCCCGCTTTTCGCTCTTGGATTGTCACTCATTGAATTTATTGTCTCTCTTTTAACGCTTCGTAGCTTTGATGCTTCTTCTCATCTTTTGCAATTGGTTCAAAGAATTCCCTGGATCCCTTCTTTAGGTATTTCTTTTTTTATAGGCATAGATGGAATTAGCCTTTGGCTTATACTTTTAACGACTTTTTTAACTCCTATTGTTATTTTTTCCTCTACCATTCAACATCATATCAAAAGCTATATGGCTTGTTTTTTAATTTTAGAAACAGCTATGATTGGAACCTTTGTATCCTTAGATCTTTTTCTTTTTTACATTTTTTGGGAACTCATGCTGGTTCCCATGTATTTTATTATTGGAGTTTGGGGAAGCCAAAATCGTATTTATGCAACGCTTAAATTTTTTATATATACGCTGGCCGGCGGAGTTTGCATGCTCTTGGCGATCCTCTTTTTGATATATTTACACTATGATCAATTTGGAACCTTTTCTACCAGTCTTCTCGATTTTTATTCTTTATCCATTCCTTTTGATTCTCATAAAATTTTAAACCCCCAAACTCTTTTATTTTTAGCTTTTGCGTTGGCATTTCTCATTAAGATTCCTGCTGTCCCCTTCCACACCTGGCTTCCTGATGCCCACGTTGAAGCTCCAACCGGTGGAAGTGTCATTTTAGCAGGTGTTCTTTTAAAAATGGGCACTTATGGATTTTTGCGCTTCGCCATTCCTCTCTTCCCTCAAGCTCTTTCTTATTGTATGCCTCTTCTTATAACCCTGTCTTTAGGTGGCATTATCTATGGTGCTTTTTTAGCTTTGGCTCAAAAAGATTTAAAAAAATTAATCGCATATTCAAGCATTAGCCACATGGGGCTTATCTTATTGGGGCTTTTGGTTTTAAATTCTTATGGTTTGAGTGGAAGCGTTTTTCAAATGTTGAGTCATGGACTTTCCACCGGAGCTCTCTTTTTAATGGTTGGGATGATTTATGATCGCCGCCACACCAAAGAAATTGCTCTTTTAGGGGGCCTCACCAAAACCATGCCCATCTTTGCCACGTTTTTTCTTATCATTACTTTAGCATCGATTGCTCTTCCTTCGACCAATGGTTTTATCGGAGAATTTTTAATTTTAATGGGCGCTTTTGAAAAAAATCCTTCGTATGCAGTTTTGGGAGGAACATCCGTGGTCCTAGGAGCGTATTACATGCTTTCGATGATCCAAAAAGTTCTTTTTGGACCCCTTCGGCATGAGGAAAATAAAACACTTAAAGATTTATGTTGGAAAGAAATGGTTTCTTTAATTCCTATTGTCTTTTTAATCTTCTGGATGGGACTTTATCCCAAGCCCTTTTTTCAAAAAATGGAAAAATCTCTAGACTATCTGGCCTCTCACTACGAACATTATGATTTAGGAATTTACGAGAAAAAACAATGACAGCACAAATATTTAATCTTTCTCCCATTCTCATTTTAATAGTCACGGCTCTTTTTGTTTTGCTTTTGGATGCTCTTTTTCCACGTGGAGACAAAAAACTTGTTTTTACTCTTTCACTCTTAGGACTTTTAGGCTCTACTGTTGCTTCCTTCCAACTGTGGCAGCTTGATGGACTATCTCTTTTGAGTGAAGCTATTCGGGTTGACCACTTCTCCCTCTTTTTTACTCTCCTATCTTTGGCCATTACTTTTTTAACGTTTTTGAGTGCTTTCCCCTTGATGAAAGAAAACAAAGTGCCTGCAGGTGAGTTTTCATTTTTTCTTCTTTCTTGCTGCGCTGGCATGAGCCTTATGGCCTGGTCAACAGATCTGATAACCCTTTTCTTAAGCTTAGAAATTATGAGTGTCACCGCCTATATCTTAACGGGAATTGAAAGAGAAAGACTGACTTCTTCTGAAGGAGCATTAAAATATTTTTTACTTGGAGCTTTTTCAACGGGGTTTTTGCTCTATGGCATTGCTCTTCTTTATGCCACTGTGGGATCAACTCAATTTTCAGCTCTTGCAAATTATGCCATGACATCCAAACACTCGCTGCCCCCTCTTTTTTACACAGGCGTAGGACTTTTAACGGTAGGCCTTGCTTTTAAAATTGCCGTGGTTCCTTTCCACATGTGGGTTCCCGATGTCTATGAGGGCGCTCCCACACCCATCACTGCTTTTATGGCCACAGGGATTAAAGCAGTAAGTTTTGCTGCCTTTATTCGAATTTTTTTGATAGCTCTGCTTTCCCTCAAAGCAAACTGGACGATGATTCTTCTTTGTTTTGCTGTGGGTACCATGACCGTTGGAAATCTCGCAGCGCTTGTTCAAACCAACATTAAAAGGATGCTTGCTTACTCCAGTATTGCCCATGCTGGATATATTTTCATTGCGGTGTGCGCTACCACCCATCAAAGCTTTGAACTCTCTACCAGCGCTATTTTATTTTATCTCATTGCCTATGGCCTCATGACGTTGGGCGCTTTTGCCATTGTCACATATGCCAGTTCATTGTATTCAAAGCATGGTCAAGAAAAAAATATGATTTCAGACTACGCGGGATTTGGACTTCGCTTTCCCCTTTTGGGAGGTGCAATGATAATTTTTATGCTTTCTTTCATTGGCGTTCCTCCGACAGCAGGATTTATGGGAAAATTTTATTTATTTGGAAGTGCCATCAAATCTCATCTTTTTTGGTTGGCCATGGTAGGCATTCTCAATAGCGTCATTTCTTCTTATTATTATCTTCGTATTTTAGTAGCTTTTTACATGAACAAACCTAAAGAAACAGAAGCGCTTACCCCCCTTCCTCTTTCTTTAGGAGTCGTTATCTTCATTGCAGCTCTTGGGACTATTCTCATAGGACTTTTTCCTTCTAAAATTTTTGCTATTATTCTAAAAACGGTCACGCCTTTACTGTAAAAGCCACGGAAGTCGAACATCTCCCTTTCGAAGTGTCCATTTTTCTTGGTCGAAAAACTCAAGATACGGAATGGCATGTTTTCGACTGAGCTGGAAAAGTGTTTTTACATCAGAAACTTGAAGTTGAGGATGATTTTTAAAAAAATGTCCGAGGGTTTCTTTTAGCATTTCATATCGCTCATAGGGAAGATAAAATCCTTTTGGGAGGCGCAAAAGCTTTTTTTGATCCACCCAATAAGATATAATTTTATAAAATTCTTCCTTGGTTAATTTTAATTTTTCCTGCACAGCTTCTATCTCTACCGGCTGCCAAAAAGAGGGGTCATAAGAAGCATAAAAAAGGTCTAAAACTTCTTGGGCTTTGGCTAAAATCATATTTTCAGAAACTGTGCGCGTAGGAATCTTAGGTTTTTCCAAAAAAATCTGGACAATTTTTCCTCCACCTATTGTAATATGCGTTCGCAAAATGAAGGGATCTTGAGGATGAAGAATAAGGGGTTCTAAAAATTTCAAAATATAATTTTGACTCTTTGCATCTTTTTTAATTTGAACCCTTGTCTTTGTCGTGCCCACATGAAACAAACACTGTTTCGTTTCTGGATTTTTTAAAAATTTTATACGCGCCAAGGCTTGAGTAACAGGTTTGAATGCCTTGGGACGACTTATGAGATTGCCTCTTTGCAGCTCTTCCCGAGAAACGCCCCTTAAATTAAGAGCAATGCGACTGGGAGCTTGAAGGGAAGAAACTTCTTTTCCATACGCATGAATCCGCCTTACAAAAGCTCTTTTCCCAACAGGAAAAATCTCAATTTCTTCTTCTAAAGAAATCGATCCAAAAAGAAGAGGCCCAGTCACAATCGTTCCAAATCCAGGTAAAGAAAAAATGCGATCTATGGGAATCCGCAGTGGCTGATGCACACGTGGGTGGTGAAAAAAGGAGTGTGCCTGCTTTTGAATTTCTTCTTTGAGAACTTTAATCCCTTCTTGGGTCACAGAAGAAGTAAAAATAACAGGGGCTTTTTCTAAAAAAGTCCCTTGCCCCTCTTTACGGATTGTTTCAACAAGCGTGGGAAGCTTTTCTTTTTCAACCAAATCTATTTTTGTGATCACTAAAATAACGTGCTGAAGCTCCAAAAGAGAAAGAATGGTAAGATGTTCTCGACTTTGAGGCTTCATTCCTTCGTTAGCCGCCACAATAAAAAGGGCAAGATCTATTTGGAGCGCCCCCATAACCATGGTTCTAACTAAATTTTCATGCCCAGGAACATCCACAATGCCTGCCGTAAGTTCTTCAGATAAAACCAGGGGGGCATAACCCAGCTCTATACTCATACCTCGTTTTTTTTCTTCAGGCAGGCGATCGGTATCTATGCCCGTAAGGGCTTTGACCAGAGCTGTTTTTCCATGATCCACATGCCCAGCGGTTCCAATGATAAAGGATTTCATACTCACACCCTGGCTCACCCCCTAGCCCTAGTGTCGAGACACTAGCAAAAGGATTTATGTTTTTCAATGCCTATGCTACGCTTAAAAATATGGCTTCTGACATATTAAAGGAGCTTTTAGAAAAGTATCGTATCCCTAAAGACAGACGCTACCAAATCCGTTATAGGGATGGCACTCTCTCTCAACCCCTTTCTTTAGAAGAGATCGCCCAACAGTTGATAGACCAAAAGCTTTCGGGGGAAGAAGAAATCTCTATTTATCCCCAAGAGGCCTTTAAACCCTTTTCCCACGATCCTCTTTTTTATGATCTTTTACTGAAACTCTTGCAGAATAAAGAACTCACCCAAACACACAAAGAAGATATCACTAAAGTTTTAGAAGAAAATCGGTCCAAAAAAAGAGGGGCTATTCCTTCAAAACCTCTGGCAAAACCTATAGCTCGCACTCCCTCACTTCCAACAACAGAGTCTCAGACTGTTCCTCTTCCCCAACCCCTCTCTTTAAAACCCCCTTCTTCTGGCAGAAAAAAAATTTTAATGGCAGGCATAGGAATTCTTTTTTTAGGACTCCTATGGGTTATCTTCCTTCCTTCAAAGCCTACGATCGTTCCTAAAAAAGGAGAACTCATTTCTGTTGTCTTACCCCCTGAATCTGTCCCCCAACCCGACGCTTTAAAAGCCAAAACTTTTTATGTCAAAGCCCAGGAAGCTTATGTAAAAGACACTCTGAGAGATTATAAGGATGCCATTGAATTCCTCCAAGAAGGACTTCGGGCCTTTCCTTCAGATCCCGATGCTTTGTCCTTGCTTGCCAAAAATTATCTTTTTTTATGGGAGGTATCTGCCCAAGATCGAAAATATTTAAATAATGTGCGTATCCTGATAGACCGTGCCTTTAAAATAGAGCTCTCTCATGAAGGGACACTGCAAGCTGAAGTCTTGTGGTCTCTTAAAAAAAATGAACTTTCTAAAGCTTCTCAAGCCCTTGACTCTTTGATTCAAAAAAATGCTTTTAGTGGGGAAGCTTTCTTGCTGCAAGGCGAGATCCATCTTGCCCAGGCCTCTTATGATGCAGCCATTCATTCTTTTGAAAAAGCTTTAGAGCTTGATCCTTCTTTGGCCCGAGGACATTTTTTACTCGGCAAAGCCTACCAAAAGAAAAATGAGCCAGAAAAAGCCTATGAGATATATTGGATTGGCCTCAATCTTCACCCTGACCACGCCTTAAGTCGCCTGGAAGCCAGCCTCATCGACATCCAAACATTTAACGCTTTAACCAAAGCAGAAACGAATTTAAAACTAGTCACTCAATTTCCTGCCCTTTTAGCTGCTTTTGATTTAGCCAGAGCCCATTATCATTTGGGCTGGATTTATGAAGAGGCTAAGCAACTTGATTTTGCTCTCAAAGAATATAAAAAAGCTTTTGAACTTGAATCTCAAAATGAGATTTACGCCTCTGCCTTTAAGAAGCTAAGCCAAGATAAATCTCTTGCAGAATTCCCTACGGATATAAAAATTAGCGACGAATCACTTCATTTTTTAACCATTGGAAATCGATATCTAGAAGAAAACCGACTTATAGATGCCCTGGCGCAGTACAATGCTGCCTTGCAAACTGATTCTAAAAATTTCTTGGCTTACTTTCAAATAGGACAAATCTTTGAAAAACAAAAAAAGTGGAAAAATGCTCTTGATCCATACGAAAAGGCTCTCAAAATCAAAGGCACCCATGTGGAATCCTACGTGGCCATAGCTAAGATTTACATCCATTATTTTAATTTTGACAAAGCTTTTTCCTATATTGAAAAAGTAAAATCCATTCAGCCTCGCTCCTCTTTGATCTACGCTTTGTCAGGGTATTATTACGCACAAAAAGGAGATCTAGAAAAAGCTGTTTCAGAATATAAAAAAGCTACAGAACTTGATTCTGAAAACTTCGATGCTCATTTTCAGCTGGCTCATTTGTTAAGACTTCAGAAGGAATATAAAACTTCCGAAAAATATTTTTTAAAATCACTCAAACTAAACCCCCGTGAAGCTAAAATCCAAACAGAAGTGGCAGAACTTTATTTTGAACAAGGACTTAAATCCCAAGCCCTAGATCACTTAAAAAAATTATCCGCAGCTGATCCCCTAAATAGTCAATATGTCAGTGGGCTCGGAAGACTTTACACTCTAGGGAAAGATTATGGATTTGCAAAAGAGTTGTATTTAAAAGCTATCGGCTTAGAAGAAAATAACGCCGATGCTTTAGAAGGGCTCGCTCTTACCTATGAATCCTTAGAACAATACAAAGCTTCCTTAGAAACTTATAAAAAATTAATTAAAATAGACCCCACCAATGCTCAATGGTATTTTGAACGAGGGAAAATTCAGTTTAAGACAGGGAATCTAGAAGACGCACTTTCAGAATTCAAACTCACCATTCAAATCAACGAAAACTATCCTCTGTCCCATACGTATGCTGGAAAGCTTTTACTGTTGTTAGATGAAAACAATGCTCATGCTGCAGAAGAATTCTTTAGAAAAGAAATTAAAATTCATCCTCACTTGAAAGAACCCTATATGGCCTTGGCCAATCTTTTAGCTCAACAAGAACGATTTGAAGAAGCTCAAGATCAGTATAAAATGTACATTCGCTTGGATCCCTCCAATGCCGATGCCTATTTAAACTTAGGAAAAATCCATCAGCACGAGGCCCATTTTGAAACAGCCATTGAATTTTATAAAACAGCTTTAGAAAAGGACCCTAATCGAGGAGAAGCCTATTTTCAGATGGGGCTTATTTATAAACATTTAGAGCGGAAAAGCGATGCCATTGATGCCTTTGAAAATTTTATGCGTGTGAGTCCTGATGCTACCAATATCGATCAAGTCAAAAAAATGCTTCAAGAACTCAAGAGATTTTAAACACCAGCATTACGTTAGGGTTCTTGAAGTATTCATACGAAAATGCTAGTGTTTTGCCCATATGCTCGACTTAAAATTTGTTTGTGAAAACTTAGAGAAAGTTCAAAAAAATATGAGTCAGAGGGGAGATTTCTCTAAACTTCTGAACCAAATTTCCACAGCCAATGAAAAAAGAAAAAAAGTGATTTTAGAAAGTGAAGGCCTTAGACAAGAACAAAACAAAGTTTCTGACCAAATCGCTAAACTCAAAAAAGAAAAAAAAGATGCCACCCACCAAATTTCTGAAATGAAAGGTGTTTCAGATAAAATCAAAGATTTTGAAAAAGAGCTCAGCCAAGAAGAAGAGAGGATTAAAGAAATCCTTCTGAATATTCCAAATCTTCTTCATCCTTCTGTTCCACACGGAAAAGATGATGATGAAAATATCGAAGTCCGAAAATGGGGGACCCTCCCAAAGTTTTATTTTACTCCAAAGGATCATCTGACATTAGGAGAAAACCTTGGCATTATTGATGTCGAGCGAGCATCCAAAATTTCTGGAAGTCGATTTGCTATTCTTCAAGGACTGGGAGCAAAACTCGAACGAGCCCTAATTAATTTCATGCTCGACATCAACACGAAAGAAAGCGGATATAAAGAAGTTTTCCCTCCTTTACTGGTCAATAGCCAAACCATGACAGGGACAGGTCAGCTTCCAAAGTTTGCAGAGGAAGCTTTTAAAATAGAGGGATTAGATTACTATCTGATTCCTACAGCAGAAGTTCCTTTGACCAACATGTATAGAGAAGAAATTCTTTCTAAAGAAAAACTCCCCTTAAAATTGACCGCCTATACCCCTTGTTTTCGAAAGGAAGCGGGCTCTTATGGAAAAGATATTAAAGGTCTCATCCGACAGCATCAATTCAACAAAGTAGAGCTTGTAAAAATTGTCGAAGTTGAAAAATCCTATGAAGAGCTAGAAGCTCTTGTTCAAGATGCTGAAAAAATCTTACAACGTCTGGAGCTTCCCTACCGAGTGGTTACTCTTTGTTCAGCAAGCGTTGGATTTTCTATGACCAAAACCTATGATCTGGAAGTTTGGCTTCCCTCTCAAAATCGTTATCGAGAAATTTCTTCGTGTTCAAACGCTGAAGATTTTCAGGCACGAAGAATGGATTTGCGATATCGTCCTGATCCTAATGCCAAACCCAAATTTCCTCATACTTTAAATGGTTCTGCGCTAGCCGTAGGACGGACATTGATTGCTATTTTAGAAAATTTTCAACAAAAAGATGGGTCTATTCACATCCCAAAAGCACTACACTCTTATGTGGGAACAGACCGAATTTAATGGAGAGGTGGCAGAGCGGTTGAATGCGGCGGTCTTGAAAACCGTTAGGCCCGTAAGGGTCTCGGGAGTTCAAATCTCCCCCTCTCC
>JAHFEZ010000036.1 GCA_023248265.1 Deltaproteobacteria bacterium | reverse complement strand
GATAGCAACAGAGCTTTAAGTTCTTGGGGATTTTTAGTGCGGATGCGATGAAGGAGGGCTTTTAGAAAGGTTTTGTCCATAAATAAAAACTCATTTTAATTTTCCAGGGTTCTTGTTTCAAAATGGAGGTGGCTTCCACGCTAACGGTTTCAGTGTTTTCGATTGCAAGGTGTCCGGGGTCTTTTAGATCAAATTTTACTTTCAGCTGATTTAAAGAGGGAAGGGTATGGTTTCTAAAATAAAATGTTGAAACATAGCGACTGCACATTCGAGCTTGAATCCGATGTGTCCAGCCTTGCGAACTTACTTCTAAAAAACAAAAAAGAGCAATCAGCAAAGGCAAAATAAAACTCACTTCTATGAGAAAAGCTCCTTTCTTATTCACAAAAAACTCCTTTCCACGGACGGCGGGTAGTTAGGGCGCTTTGAAAAATGGGGCCTTCTAACTGGGCTTGGGCTTTGGCACGGTACCCCCCTCGGTAAAAAAATCCTTGAACGCCCCATGTTTTGAATTGAGAGAAGTTTGGAGAAAGCTCATAGGGACTGGGCAAGCCATTTTGTGGGGGTTTTCTTTGGAGTGCATATTGAAACAGGGGAGGCGTAAAGAGTATGTGAGGGGTTTTATTTTTACGAGCTATGATCATGGCTTTTTCAAAAGCCAGCAGGGGAAAACTCTTTTTAATAAGATCTTGTTTTAAGGCGATCGCTTGAATCATTTTTCGAATAAGAGCTTCGGTTAAAATAGAAGACCCTGTAGAAATAACACGTCCTGCCTGAACCAAAAGAAGAAGCCCATGGAGATGAATGAGTTTTTGGTTGAGGTCTGTGATGGAATTTAGCCCAGAGGCTAAAATTTCAATGCCTGTCAGCAAAGCGGCATCGATGCCATTTTGAAGCATCATTTTTCTTTCTATCATCCTTGAAAAGTGAAGTGTTCCATAAAGAAGGATCAAAAATAAGGGCAGGGTGATGACTGAGAGGATAACGGCTTGTCCCGTGTTATCGCCCGTGTTATCGATAGAGTGTGAGGGTGTCTTGAATGTCATAAGGGTATTTCCAAATATAAATGACTTCTTGAATGTGGACAGAGACTTCTGTTTTAAAATCCTGGACATGAATAAGAGGGGGTGTTTTTTGAAAAGGAATGGTGGCCAGGATACGACGTGCTGAAAGTGTGGCGTGCTCTTGTCTTTGAATATTATTTTTATTATTTTTAGACTCAGGAGGCAAAAGCTCACGGGCCAGGGTAAAACAGGCCCAGCTAACCAGTCTTTTTGAAAGGGTCACAAAAGAAATCTGGATAGCAAAAAATAACAGAGCTAAAAAGAGGGGCAAGGTAAAGAGTGTTTCTACCAAGGCTTGCCCCTGGGCTTGCCCCCCGTTTTTAGGACGCTTTTTACTCTTCAGCCGACTCATAGAAATCATCCATGTCTCTTTTCTCCCAATGCTTTTTATCAATTTTGGGATCGCCCACACTTTTGGCTTCTGGCGATTTTCCTTGAAGTGCATAGGTGATTTGTGTGAGTTTTCGAGTAACGGTATTGCCGAGAATTTTAACAATTCCCAGCGATGCAACGGCAATGATGGCAATTAAAATAATGTATTCCACCATGCCTTGTCCTTTTGAGTATTTCATATGATCCTCCTGCAGGGCTTTATAAGCAATTTATGTGCCAACTGGGGAGCTTGTTTTTATTGAAGAATTTTAATTTTTTTAAAAATTGACGGTCGGATTTCCGTCCGTTATATAGGAGGAGATATGTCCGAGTCTCAAGAAGTGCCATTTAAAAGAAAAGAAATTTTGCGCATTTTTGCGATGCTCATAGGAGTGTCTTTGGTCGTTTTTAGTTTAGGGATTTTTATTGGACGGGAATCTCCAAGGCCATCTTATAAAGAAACACAAAAAGATAAAACCGTAGAAACGACTTTGTTAGAAGCGCCTTCCGTCATCCCAAGCGCAGGCCCTGTGCTGGCTGAAAAGCCCGCCTTGCTTCCTTTAAATGGATTTACCATTCAAGTAGCGCTTTTTGAAACACAAGAAGAAGCGCAAAAAGAAAAAGAAAGAATCCAGGGCTTAGGGTTTCCATCCATTGTTCTACGAGAGGCAACCCTTGAACAGCGGCTATGGTATTTTGTAGATTTAGGTTTTTTTAAAGAAAAAGAAAAAGCGCAAGCCTATGCTTCCCTGCTTCAAAAGAAAAAAGTCATTTCTTCCTATATGATTCGAGGTGCGCATGATGAAAATAAAAAAAATTAGGAAACCCTGGGGGCACGAACTCTTGTTTGCTCGCACCAAAGATTACGTGGGTAAAATTTTAGTCATCCACAAAGGTGAAGAACTATCGCTCCAATATCATGAGCAAAAAGAAGAATCCATTTATGTGGCCCACGGAAAGTTGGAAGTTGAAGTGGGAGATGAAAATCTTGTTTTAAATCGGGGACAAAATTTACATATCCCTCCAGGCACAAGACATCGGTTTAAGGCGCTTGAAGATTCGGAAATTTTTGAAGTTTCTACACCTCATTTAGAAGATGTGGTGCGTCTCAAAGATCGCTATGGGCGTGTTTAAATACTCTGTTCATCCTGTGATTATGGCGGGCGGGGCTGGTACGCGCTTTTGGCCTTTGAGTACGCAAGGCTGCCCCAAGCAATTCTTGCCTTTGATCCATTCTAAAAAATCTATGCTGCAATTAACCCTTGAAAATCTTTCTTCTTGGGTGAAAAAAGATGCCATTTGGATTGTCAGCCATAAAAATTTTAAATCCCTTTTAAAAAAACAAACTCAGGGACTTTCCTTTTCTCATTGTCTTTTAGAGCCTTGGATGAGAAATACAGCGCCCTGCATTGGCTGGGCTGCAAAAAAGATTATGGAAAAAAATCCCGAGGCTACGATGGTTGTCTTGCCAGCGGACAATTGGATCGATGATCGCAAAAAATTAATTTCAGATTTAAAAGAAGCCGTATGCTTTGTTGAAGAAAATCCCAGGTGTCTTGTGACCTTTGGAACGGTGCCGACCTATCCTGCCACAGGCTATGGATATATTGAAACGGGGGAAGAAAAAGAAAATCAGTTTTATCGGGTTAAAGCTTTTATTGAAAAACCTAATCTTGAAAAAGCAAAAGTCTTGCTGGGTGCGCCAAACACGCTTTGGAATAGTGGTACGTTTGTGTGGAAAGCTAAAGCCATTCTTGAAGCTTTAAAAGAGCATGAGCCTTCGATTTATGAAGGGCTTCAAAAGCTCACAGCTTCCAATCTTTCATCTGTGTATAAGAAATTTCCAGCAATTTCTATTGATTATGCTGTGATGGAAAAATCTCAGAATGTTTATATAAAAAAAGCTTCTTTTCAGTGGACAGATTTGGGAAGTTGGGAAGGGCTTTCACAGCTTCGCAAGAGTCGCGCCAAGCGATGGATTCAGCTTGATTCTCACAATTGCTTTGTCGATGTTCCCCAAAAGACGGTAGCTACCGTCGGAGTTTCTGATCTGATCGTTGTGGATGCCCCTCAGGGTCTTCTCATTTGCCACCGCAAAGACGCCCAGCGCGTCAAAGAAATTTCAAAATTTTTAAAGTAAGTCTTCGAGTGTCGTCCCCAGTTTAATTTTTAGGTAGACAGAATCGTCCCTCCCTCCAGCAGAACCCTAACTTAATGCCTGGCGACAATGTGTAAGGCTTGTCATACGTTTTAAGGAGGAAACCCAGGCAAAGGTGTGAGTTAAGGTTCTGCTGGAGGGAGGGGTCATTTGGATTCCTCGATTGAATTAAGTCTAGCTTGTAAATTTTCAAAAAGTTGTTCTGCGACTTTTAATAAAATTTCTCTCATTTTAGATTCAGGCATGACCGTCATAAGTCCTCCAATCTTGGTATGATTGGAAATTTCTAATAAGGTATAGCCTTCATCGATAGTATCGGTTGTGATATTTTTGACCTGATAAAGATAAAAATTATGCTCAACGGCTTTTAGCGTGGAATAGGGAAATTCTGTTTCTGTGGATAGGCGAAGCCAATGGTAGTAGCCATTCATGTTTCGGCGCGGATATTCTATTTTTAGGGTAATATTATAATCTCCAAAGTTTTTGGTTGTGAAAACAACCGCCAAGTGTTCGCTGTCTGTTTTTTTAGTGGATTTAAAATAGGGCATCCACTTGTCATAGTTTTCATAATCCGTCAAAACAGCATAGAGCTTTTGCCTGGAAGTAGTCAGGATGCGGCTTCCACGAACAGTGTATTGATCAATCCTAAAATTTCCATTGTCATCTTCTTCTTCCCAAATGACCTGCGAAGGTTTGATTAAAAGATTTGGAGAAAGTTGTGGCGATAAGAGTCCAGACCCAGCGTCTGCCGCAAAAATCGTAGCTGATGAGAACAACACAACGAGTACCAAACTGGGGAGTATTTTTATCATTTTGCGATCTCCTTATTATTGCGCTTTGAGATTTGTGCAAAACCAATGCCAGGAGGCCATTTTTATATCTACTGGATATTATTTATGTTTTTAAGTGATTAAAGGAGAGGCAATGTATATATTGTAAACAAAACCTGGTATTTTTTTCCTATCCTGCGCCCATTAAATTAATTTTATTTTGCCAGCGGCTCTTGAGTGCTTCTTTAAGAGGCAAATATTGTGGGAGCGAAAGATAAGGATCTTGCTCAATAATAAATTCTGCTTCTTTTCTAGCCTCCATCAGCCACGTTTGATCTGTGATGAGATTGGCCACACGAAATCCAGGAAGGCCAGACTGCCGTGTACCTAAAAATTCACCAGGGCCTCGGATTTTAAGATCAATTTCAGCGATCTTAAACCCAGACTGAAATTCTTCCATGGCTTTGAGACGCTCTTGGGCTTCTTCGCTGCTCATATAATGAGCCATTAAGAAACAAAAAGAATTTTCTGAGCCTCTGCCAATGCGTCCTCTCAATTGATGAAGTTGGGAAAGTCCAAATCGTTCCGCGTGCTCGACCACCATGATCGTGCTATTGGGGACATCAATCCCTACTTCAATGACTGTGGTTGAAACCAAGGCATGAATATGGCCTTTTTTAAATTCTAGCATGATTTTATTTTTTTCAGAACCGTCCATGCGACCATGCAAAAGTTCTACGCGAAATTCTTTAAATATTTTTTTAAGATGCTCTGCCATTTGGGTGGCATCTTTAAGATCAACCTTTTCAGATTCCTCAATTAAAGGATAGACAACATAGGCTTGTCTTCCTTTTAAAAATTCTTTTTTCATGAATTCATAGAGTTTGAGCCGTTGGGGCTCTCGAAGCACTTTTGTTTTTACGGGTTTTCGCCCGGCAGGCAATTCTGTCATCACAGACACATCTAAATCTCCATAAACGGTGAGCGCCAATGTTCGGGGAATAGGCGTAGCCGTCATGACGAGCATGTGGGGATTGTGTCCTTTTTTCTTAAGCAATAATCTTTGTTCAACGCCAAAGCGATGTTGTTCATCAATAATGACAAGGCCTAAATTTTTAAATGCAATATCAGATTGAATGAGGGCGTGTGTCCCAATAACAAGCGTGATGCTGCCGCTTTGAATGTCAAAAATGAGTTTTTCTTTCTCGCTTTTTTTCATATCACTTTTTAAAAGGCCGAGGTTAATAGCAAGAGGAGAAAGAAGCTCTTGTAAGGTTTTGGTGTGTTGTTCGGCTAAAATTTCTGTAGGGACCATGAGTGCCACTTGATGCCCTTGTTCGATCACAGACAAAGCAGACAAAAGCGCAACCAATGTTTTTCCGCTCCCCACATCTCCTTGAAGAAGTCGATTCATCGGATGGGGATGCGAGAGGTCTTGTTCGATTTGGGCCAGGGCGGTTATTTGGCTTTGAGTCAGTTGAAAGGGGAGAGATGTCAAAAGTTTCGGTTTTAAGCTTTGAGAAGTGGGAAAGCTTTGAGTTTTTTCTTTGGTGACATGAGAGCGCTTTAAAAGAAGTCCCAGTTCCAAAAAGAAAAATTCATCGAAGACCAATCTTCGACGTGCGGGGTGGTTTCCAGAAAAAAGAGCAGGCAAAGAATCCGCATGCGTTGGAAAATGAATTTCGCGAAGACTGGTTTTTAAATCCCAAAGAGCGTGTCTTTTGCGAATATCTTCGGGCAGGGGATCTTCAATGAGAGATAAGCTTTGATCTAAAACATTTTTAACAATGCGTCGAATTGTTTTTTGAAAAAGTCCTTCTGTCTCTGAATAAACGGGCACAATTCGTCCAAAGTGGAGACTGTCTTTTTTCATATCTTCAATGATTTCAATATCAGGATGCGTGATTTCTTTTTGATATTTAAAAAGCTTGATTTCCCCTGTAAAGACAACATGCATGCCTATTTTAAACTTGGTCATCATGTACTGAGCGTTGTAATGAAACCATTTGGCAACGATCCAACCTGAGTCATCGGAGATGACCAGTTCAAAAATTTTTCCACGACCAGAACGCATGGGAACAAACGCAAGTCGTTGAATGACTCCAAAGGAAGTTTCTCGTTGGCCCACAATGAGGTCTTTTAAAGGCTTAAAATGTTGGCGGTCTTCGTAGGTACGAGGCAAAAAATAGAGAGCATCTTCAATGGAATAAATGTCTTTTTTTCTAAAAAGTTCAGCCAGTCTGGGGCCCACACCTTTAATGTATTGTAGGGAAGTATCTAAAGAATTCAGAGGCATTTACAAAATATCAAAAGGATAGCCACCCAGGTCATAGGTTTTGTTGGCTACTTCTTTTAAAAGCTCATCATCATTGGTTTCCATGGAACGCAAATTTCTTTTAATACGTCGGGCCGCGCGATCACAAAAGGCTCCACATAGTTCCATGACATATTTTGATTTTTCAATGCCATCTTTTTGAATATAGGCTGTGGTGCGAGAAATCGTACAAATCATTGCATAAAGATCGATGGCAATATTTGAAATCCGTTTTTGAACAAATTCTCTTTCCCAGATATCTTTTTGGTGTTTTCGTAATGTTTTTTCAACAGTCGCTGCAAGTTCTTGGACATAGCCTTCAATGAGGGCTGTTTCTTTTTTAAGATAAGGATGTGCTTTGGTAATGCGATCTCCCAGCCCCACAATGTCTCGGCTAATTTTTTTAACTGCAAAATCATAGAGAGGGCCAATGCCTTTTAAGGGATATTGGAGGGCAGCTCCCACTTCTTTTAAATAATGGCCAGGTCCTTGCATGCCGCCTAAGGCAATAAAGCATCTCAAAATTTCATTTGTGCCTTCAAAAATAATGTTAATACGAGAATCTCTTAAAAGTTGTTCATAGGGGTACTCTCGCATGTAGGCCGCGCCCGCTCCAATTTGTACGGCTTCATTAATGATTCGCCACTCAGACTCCGAGGCAAAGACTTTGCAAATACCAGATTCCAACGAATAATCTTTGACGCCTTGGTCAATGAGTGCGGTGGTCATATACACCATGCTTTCAGCAGCAAAATTATCCATCATCATGTTGGCGATTTTATCTTGTATCATCCCAAATTGAGCGATGGGCTGTCGAAATTGTTTTCTGTTCATGGCATGATCTCGGGCCAATTTTATGGCTTTTTTGCCACCGCCCACACATCCTGCGGCAAGGCCCAGTCTTCCATTATTTAAAATTTCCATGGCAATTTTAAATCCTTTGCCAGGTTCTCCGAGCATATTTTCAGCTGGAACTTTACAGTTTTCAAAATAAAGTTCGGTGGTGGAACTGCCTCGAATGCCCATCTTGTGTTCTTCGTGACCACTGCGAACGCCCATGTCACGTGTGACAATAAACGCTGTGATTTTCAATTTTTGCCCCTCTTTTTCATCGGGCTCTAAGGTTTTGGCAAACACCGTAAAAAGATCTGCGATCCCCCCATTGCTAATCCAAATTTTACTTCCGTTTAAGATATAGTGTTTTTTGTCTTCTGAAAGAACGGCTTTGGTTTGAATTCCTGCAGCATCCGAACCTGCACCAGGTTCCGTCAAAGCAAATGCAGCAAGCATTTTTCCAGTGGCCAATATGGGAAGATATTTTTTCTTTTGGGCTTCTGTCCCAAAAAGAATAATGCCTTTAAGGCCAATGGAGTAGTGTGCTCCCATCGTGACACCCAAAGATGCATCATGGTGGCAGACTTCTTCCATAAGTCTGGCGTAGCACGTGGTTGAAAGCCCTGCGCCTCCATATTCTTGAGGGATGCCAGCGCCAAAAAGGCCAATCTCAGCTAAACCTTGCAAGATTTCTTTAGATATTTTTTCTTCGCGGTCTATCTTGGCAGAATCAATATTTTTTTGAGCATATTGTCTGAAAGAATCTAAAAAAAGTTCAAGATTTTCTTTTTCTTCTTTAGGAATTTCAGGGTAGGGGAAAACCATTTCTTCTAAGATATTGCCAAAGAAAAGAGATTTAGAAAAACTGATATCTGTAGGAAAGGAGGTCTTAGGTTTGACCATCATGAGAATAGGCTATGGATTTTTCCTGCCCTTGTCAAATCAAATTGTTCCAAACATACCTTTTGAAAAAATAATTAATTTATGCCATAGTTTCGACTGATGTTAACCAAGGAACATGAAATTCTAAGAGAAACACTTCGCGCTTTTTCTGAAAAAGAACTTAAGCCCTTGGCCAGGGAAATTGATGATACCGAAGGGTTTCATCCTGAAGTTTTTAAAAAAATAGGGGAGCTGGGATTATTGGGAGTGACCGTTTCGGAGGCCTATGGGGGCGGAGGCATGGATGTTTTGGCTGCGACCCTTGCGATGGAAGAGTTTGGCCGTGTATGTGCCTCAACAGCACTTTCTTATTTGGCCCACAGCATTCTGTGTGTGAATAATATTTATTCCAATGGCAATGAAGAACAAAAGAAAAAATATTTGCCACCTCTTTGCTCTGGAGAAAAGTTAGGGGCGATGGCCATGACAGAGCCAGGATTTGGATCGGATGCCATGGGAATGGAAACCAAAGCAAAAAAAGATGGAAAATTTTATCGGCTAACGGGGCGGAAAATGTTTATTACGAATGGCACGGTTGCAGATACACTTGTGGTGTATGCCAGAACAGAAAGTGACCGAGAAATTAGCTCGTTTATTGTTGAAAAGGGGTTTGGGGGATTTTCTGTTGGGAAAAAACTTTCCAAGCTTGGAATGCGTGGTTCTCCAACGGCAGAACTTATTTTTGAAGACTGTAAAGTGCCGGAAAATAACGTGTTAGGGCATCTTCATCAAGGCATTCCTCAAATGAGAAAAACTTTGGATATTGAACGCATTACCATTTCTGGAATTTCAATTGGCATTGCTCAAGCGGCACTAGAAGATTCCCTTTCTTATGCTAAGGACAGAAAGCAATTTAAAACACCGATCATTGAGTTTCAGCTGGTTCAAAAAATGCTGGCCGATATGTACACTTGGCTTGAGGCAGCCAGAAGTCTGACGTATCGGGCATCCATGCTTGCATCTCAAGGGCAAAAAGTGACCGCACTGGCTTCGGCCTGCAAGGTCTATGGTTCTGAAATTGCAACGCAAGCATCGCTACATGCCATTCAAATTTTGGGTGGCTATGGGTATTGTAAGGATTATAACGTGGAACGTTATTTGAGAGATGCCAAGCTTATGGAAATTGGTGCAGGAACCTCTGAAGTTCAAAGAATCATTATTGCCAAAGAGTTAGCCCAAACGGGTTTAAGATAAAAAACATGCCTTTTCTTCTTACAGAAGAGCAAAAACATCTCCAAGAAACAATCCATAAATTTTGTATCTCTGAAATTGCCCCTCATATTTTAGGCTATGAAGAAAGGGGAGAGTTTCCCAGGCCCATTTTTGAAAAATTAAGAGCCCTTTCTTTAACCGGAATGATGACTCCTGAAAAATATGGGGGAGCAGGACTTGATTTTTCAACCTATGCATTGGTGATTGAAGAGCTTGCCAAATATTCTTTATCTGTTGCCGTGTCGTTATCGGTGACAGGGCTTCCACAAAATATTATTTATCGCTTTGGCAATGAAGATCAAAAAGAAACGTATTTAAAAGAGTTGGCGACTGGCAAAAAACTGGGAGCGTTTTCTCTTTCAGAGTCCGGATCGGGATCAGATGCGGCAGGACTGAAAACAAAAGCCGAGCGCAAGGGACCCCATTATATTTTAAATGGGACCAAATGTTTTGTGACCAATGGCAAAGAAGCAGATATTTATTTGGTATTTGTACGAACCTCTGAAGACAAAACCAAAGGTGTGAGTGCATTGATTGTGGAAAAGGGAACGCCTGGTTTTTCTTTTGGAAAGCAAGAAAAGAAAATGGCGCTTCAATCTTCTCCGACGATGGAGCTTATTTTTAAAGACTGTGCGGTGCCTGCTAAAAATTTAGTAGGCCAAGAAGGCCAGGGTTTTTCAATCGCCATGCAAGCCTTAGAGTGTGGGCGAATTACGATGGGGGCCGCTTCCGTGGGGGTAGCCACACGTGCATTTGAAGAAGCGAGAAACTATGCCAAAATCAGAACACAATTTGGAAATCCCATTTCCCATTTCCAAGCCATCCAAATGATGCTTGCCGATATGGCAACCTCCATTGAGTATTCAAGGCTTTTGGTGCAAAAAGCAGCGTTTTTAAAGGATCACAATCTGCCTTTTTCTCAGATCGCCTCGATGGCCAAAACCGTGGCCTCTGATACAGCGATGCAGGTGACGACAAAAGCTGTTCAAATTTTTGGAGGGAATGGGTATTGTCAGGAGTATCCTGTGGAGCGTTTGATGCGCGAAGCCAAAGTGCTCCAGATTGTGGAAGGCACAAACCAGATACAAAGATTGATTATTGCGAAGGAGATTTTAAGATGAAAGAAGAAAAAACAAAAACATTTGTGATCGAGAGTGAAGATTTTTTAAAAAAACTAGCTTCTTCAGCTGAGGGAGGAGCCTGTTTGGTTTTAATTGAGGGGAGGCCTCTCGGACGAAAATTTCCTCTATTGCCTCCTCACGTGTATTTGGGGCGAGGGAAAAAAGCAGATTTGTCCATTGATGATAAGAGTGTTTCTCAACAACATGCCCAAGTCGTGATCAAAGACAAACAAGTAGTGATTTCGGATTTAAAGAGTACCAATGGAACCTTTGTCAACGATGAGCGAATTCAAAAAGCTACTTTGCTGAAAGAAGGAGATACAGTTCGTATTGGGACAACCATTTTTAAATTTTTGTCGGCCGGTAATATTGAAAATATTTATCATGAAAAAATGCGAGATCTTGCAACCATGGATGATTTGACACAAATTTTTAATAAAAAGTATATCGTTGATACGCTTCAAATTGAATTTGTCAGATGCCGCTCTCTTCGTATTTCTCTTTCTCTCATTATATTTGATCTTGATTTTTTTAAACAGGTGAATGATCGCTATGGCCATTTGGCTGGAGATTACGTTCTTCGGAAAACCTGTGCACTGTTAAAAGATCGTGTGCTTCGTAGTGAAGATGTATTTGGGCGCTACGGAGGAGAAGAATTTGTCATTATTTTACCAGAGGCCACTCTTCAAAGAGCCTGTGAAATTGCCGATCGCTTAAGAGTGACCGTCGAAAATTATCCTTTTGAATACGATGGGCATAAACTCCCAGTAACGATCAGTCTTGGGGTGGGGGAGATGGATGTCTCCACCCAAACCCCAGAAGATCTCATTAAAAAAGCAGATGCGGCGCTTTACAAAGCCAAGCAGTCTGGAAGAAATCAAGTCTGCGTGATTTAAATGATGGCTCCTAAGATAAAAATTTTACCTGAACATGTTATTAATCAAATTGCTGCGGGTGAAGTGATTGAGCGGCCCGCTTCGGTAGTAAAAGAGCTTGTAGAAAATGCCATCGATGCTCAAAGTTCCCGAATTGAAGTTGAACTTTGGGATGCGGGTAAGCAAAAAATTATTGTTCGAGACAATGGAACAGGGATGACGCCTGAGGAATTGCGCCTATGTGTAGAGCGACATGCTACAAGTAAAATTAATAACTTAGATGACTTATTTAAAGTAAAAACTTTAGGATTTAGGGGTGAAGCTTTGCCTTCCATAAGCTCTGTTTCTCGCCTGACTCTGACCACCAAAACCCAGGAAGCTTTAGAGGCCACACGACTGAGTTTCGAAGGTGGGAAAAAAATAAAAGAAGAAATTTTAGGAACGCCTGCTGGCACAGAAATTATTGTTTCTGACCTATTTTTTAATACACCTGCACGGCTTAAATTTTTAAAATCTAAAGGAACAGAGCTCAGTCATTGTGCTCAAACTATTTCTCATCTGGCCATGGTGAATCCTTCGATTTCTTTTAAGCTGACACACCCAGAAAGAGACATTTTTTTCTTTCCTAAAGCTTCCTCTCTTTTAGAACGTATTTTAGCGATTGTGCAGGAGAAAAAAGAAACTTTTATTCCGATCATTCAAGAGCATTTGGAGTGGAAATTAGAAGCTTTTTGTGGGATGCCTCATGTGACGTCGCATAGTTCTTCCAGTTGCTATACGTTTGTGAATGGACGTCCCGTTCGAGATCGAACACTTCTTCATGCTGTGGTTGCAGCTTATGAGACAGTGATCCCTCATGGACACTATCCCAAAGTTATTTTATTTTTAAGAACACAGGGGGAGGATTTGGATGTAAATGTTCACCCCACCAAAAAAGAGGTGCGATTTAAAGATACACACTTTATCCATAGCTTTGTTGAAAATTCTTTAAAAGAGGCCTTGCGACCCAAGCCTCAAGCCGTGCAAGAGCGTCATCCCGAACGAAGTGAGGGATCTTTGACTCCTGATTCTTATTTTTCTTTTTATCCCCCCGATTATCGATTGCATGAAACACAAGTGCCTTTTGCGTCTAGAGGCTATTTTGAAAGTCTTCATTTTATTGGGCAAATCCAGTCCAGCTATTTGCTATGTGAAGATCAAGACCAATTGGTTTTTATTGATCAGCATGCCGCGCATGAACGCGTG
>JAHFEZ010000066.1 GCA_023248265.1 Deltaproteobacteria bacterium | reverse complement strand
TCAAGCATTAGGAGTGAAGTTGATCGGATGATCGCTCTCTTTATTATTAAGGAGGGAGGAAAGTCCGGGCTCCACAGGGTGATGATGCTGGGTAATACCCAGGAAGGGAATTTACGAAAGTGAAGGCCCTTATGGAAAGTGCAACAGAGAGTAGATGTCCCAGAATTTTATATTTTGGGTCAAGGTGAAACGGTGAGGTAAGAGCTCACCAGTAAGAAGGGAGACCTTCTTAGCTAGGCAAACCCCATCAGGAGCAAGACAGAATAGGAAAGCAGTTTGAGGTGACCCGTCTCAAAAATTTTGTTTTCTGCTTTCGGGTATGTCGCTAGAGGGGGAAAAGTAATTTTCCTCCCAGAGGAATGATCATCGCTTTCTCAAAACAGAGGAAGAACAGAACCCGGCTTATAGATCAGCTTCACTTCTTATTTTTTTTATAATCGAGAACTTACACCCACAAAAAAATTATTTCCAAGTTGATCTGCTCCAAGCAAGCCAATCTGCACCCCTCCTGAGATATCCCACGTTGGATTAAGATGGTATTCTAAGCTGGGAGTGAGAGAAAAAATTTCTTTGGACGAATATCCCAGATTTTGGAGATTTCCTTTTAAGCTCAAATCGATAGCGTCCGTCGTTTTTAAAGTGGCCATGGTATTTAAAGATGCGATTCCAGAACTGGAATCTCCAATGCCTATCAGAAGTTCCCCTTGGAGACTTACCGCACGTTCTAGAATGAGTTTTTTAACCAATCCTTGAGGATAAAAGCTGATCGTATTGGACTGGGTGAGTCCGTAATTTCCTTGCCCCAAAAAACCTATTTTAGCCCCTAGGGCGATCTCGGGGGTTTCATCTGCTTCGGACAAAAGGCGATAAAGAAAACCGCCTCTGATTCCTCCAAATTCAACCCTTTTTTGGGTTTGGGGAAAGAGGCTGGTTTCTGCGTTGAGTTCCCAGTCATCCTTCCAGCCGTAGTGGCCCTGGAGCTTCATATTGGCTCCAACGTGATCTGATGAAAAATAGTGGTAATCGATTTGCATTTCTCCATTGATAAGGTCTTTAGGCAAGATCAAGGGGCGATGAATTTGAGAAGAAGGGTATGTGACAGGAGCATGGACATGTATTTCTTTTGGAACAACTTTTTCTATTTTAATTTTTATTTTTTCATAACCCTTGGGTTCTTCAGGTACGCTAGATTTTCCAAAAGAAAGAGGTGTGATTAGGAATGCACTGATTGTGAATAAAATAAACTTCTTCATTGAACCCTCCTATCTATGAAGGATGATTATAGGAAGGAGGGTTCTCTGAAGTCAATAAATTAAGCAGCTTCTCTTTGATGGACTTTGCTTATTTTATCGTCACATTCTTTTTTGAAGAGCTCAATTTCTTCTTCTATCTTTTTCATCTCTTTTTGAAGATGTTCTGCTTTTTCAGTTAATTCTTTGACTTTGGGTTCTTCATAAAGAGAGCTTTTCCGTGCCTTTGAAAATCCAACCATCTGTTGCCCAAGTTGGGCACACACCTCTTGATATTCTCGGTAGAGTTTGTGTTTCTTCGCACTTAAAGCAGTCAGTTTTCCTGCTTCTTTGGCACGAATAGAAAGAACATGCCCTTCCTCTCGCGTATAGTCCGCTGCTTTTTTCATCCACCCTTTGATGGACTGTATCACTTTTTCTCCTATAGGTTTCATGTATTTACCTCCTCTTTTCTTAAAGTTAAGCCACTTTTTTAAGTGATTCTTTTTCTTTTTGAGTCCCTTCATGTGCTTGTCCCCCCTCAAACATCTTTATTTTTTCAGCTTGTTGATCCATTTTCCTTTGGAGTGAAGTCATCATTTCGTTAAATGATTCTGCAAGTTCTTGAAATTCATCTGTCCTTCGAACGTGAAAGGAGGAGTTCTGCATGCCTTCTTGAGTAATTTGTTTCATGCGGCGCTCTAAAGCATACAGGGGTCCTGCAATGCGATGCGTAATAAAAATGCCTGCAACAGTGAGCGTCCCTATAACCAGTAAAAAGACAGTGAGTAAATTCTTATTTAAAAATTGTTTTTCAATTTGAATCAGATCATTTACGACAGGAGAAGAGATGAGGCCACTTTCAATCAGAGGATTGAGATTGAGATCAATATAATGCTTGGTCATAACCACAAACACCAAGCATAAGAGGGAGGCCAATCCAACCAGTAGTCCGATATATCGAAGTTGGAAGTCTTGGTTAATGAGATATTGTTTTCTTCTAAAGAGTGTATGATTTTTAAGCTTCATATTTTTTATTCCCCTGTCTCAATGGTAAATGTTGAAGAGGGTGCAACAATTTTGCCATTAGAACTATGAATAGCAAAAAGGCTGACATCAAAACTTCGATACACGGTTTCAACCAAAGGAAGTTCCAAAGAACTTTTTTTCAATGGTCCATATGGTAGCAGTGTTTTTTCTGGAGGTAGCGGTAATACTCTCCTTTTCACTGAAGCCATGGACCTGGGTGTGAGTGAAAGTTCTGCAAAATAGAAAACTTGAGTATCTTTGGAAGGCAACTTCCAGTGAAGTACCACTTTTCCTTTTTCAAGAATAACATCGCGATTTAAAACAATGGTATGATCATTTGCTTTCCACTTGAGCATCATAAGCTGATTTTGGTCATCGCTGAGATACAAGGCATTAGAAAATAACACCATTCCTTTGGGGGCCTTGCTGTAAAAAGTTGGATCTTGGAAGTTTTGGTTTGGAGAATATTTACCTGTGATAAGTTGTTTTTCCCAATCGATAATATTTAATGTGTATTTTTCATCGATAACCCCCATGAGGTGTTTGCTTAAGTAAAAGCCTCCTTTTATTTTTTGCCGAGGCAGCATAAGTTCTTTGAGGGATTGATTCCAGTTTTCTGGATCTAATTCAATCAACAACGAGTCATTTCCTTGAGAAAGAGCCACAGTGAGGGTTGGAGTCACAGGGTTTACCCACATTCCTTCAAGAGTCATGGCTTCCGGGAACAGTTGAGATGTGGTAATGAAATTTATATCTAATTTTTTTTCAGAAAAATCTAAGGTGAATACATCTTTATTTTTACATAGTCCATAAAGCTTATTTTTTTGATAGGGGTGAGGACTCAAAGCGACCAGGGGGCTTTTTATTTTTTCTGTTAGATTAAAAATTCTATCGGGTTCCCCATTGGGGGAGATTTGGATGAGATTAAATCCTTGGCTTATGTATATTTTTTGAGGCTCTTGGGTTGCGGTCATCGCCTCAATAGGTTGAGAAAATTGTCTCACAATAGATTTTAAATCAATCGCAGAAGCTGTGATTAATGTGGCTCTTTCAAAAGCCGTTTCATTTTCAAAGGTTTGTTGATCCAGAGCTATCAGTGGAGGCTCTGTTAATAAAAACACGTGATGATCTTTTTGTCCCACGCTCTTTTGAAAATAAGCAAAACTTAAAAAAAGAGCAAATATTAGGACAAAACATACGCTCGCTTTCCAGAAAAATATTTTTTCACGAAGCATAAGACCTTCTTTCAGCTCATTAAACGTACCACGCAGCTATAGTTAAGATTATAGGCCAAAGTTCAAATTTGTCAATTTCGTGTGAGGTGGTTAAAAGTTCTACGAGATTAAGGGGGCATGTAAATAAAATGCTCATTCCTTGCCATATGCTTAAGTACTTGTTTTTACTTAATAAATTTATTTTTTGTTAAAAGTAAAGAGTTGGCATAAAGCTTGCTTAAGCTTTAATCTGTAAAATTCTCAGAAGCATTTCAAGAACACCTTCTGTCAAATTTTACACAACACAACGATACCTTATTATTGAAGTGGGTTAGGTCGCCCGGCCTAGCCCACTTCTTTTTTTTCAGACCGTTGAAAAAGGCTCATCTGCGTCGTTGTCCTCGTCGGCTCTCCTTCGACGTACCGCTCAAGTACGCCTCAGTCGCGCCTCCTCGGACGCCTAGCATCTGAGCCTTTTTGAACGGTCTGGTGAAAATTATTAGTGATGAGCCTTTTTCAACAGCCCGAATAGACTACTTACGAATTTCTACGTCTTTAAGGATGTTCATGGCCATTGCGTTCAAAGCATAGCCTGACACGTAGGGCTTGATAAGGACGTTTTGGGCATCAATAAAGAGAGGGATCATAGGTACTTCTTCTTCTGTTAGAATCTTTTGTGCTTTGTGGTAAATGCCCAAGCGTTTAGAGGGGTCTAATTCTTTGGCTCCGGCTTCAATCAAAGCATCATATTTTTTATTCTTCCACCGCGTGAGATTGTTACCAGAGTAAGAGGTAAAGAGATTTAAGAAATTATCTGGATCTGGAAAATCTGCTCCCCATCCCAGTCTCCATAAGGGAGGTGCATCTGTTTGGAGTTGTTTGATGTGAACTTTCCACTCCTGGTTTTCAATCGCAAGATCGATATTGAGAGTTTGTTTCCATTGTTGCTGAAGATTTTCGGCAATAACTTTATTGTCATCTCGTGTGTCATACACCATGTTTGTTTTTGGGAATCCTGCTCCATTGGGATAGCCTGCCTGAGCAAGCAAAAGTTTTGCTTTATCTGGATTAAATTGAAGTCCGAGTTCAGGTTCATATCCTGGCATACCCTTGGGGAGCCAAGAAGTTGTAGGGATTTGGTTTCCTTGAAGAAGCGTGGTCAATTGAGAGCGATCGATGGCCATCGAAAAGGCCTTTCGAACTCTTACATCTGAAAAAGGCTTTTTAAGTACATTCATGCCATAGTAATATCCTCGTAAAAAAGGAGCACTTTTATGATCAGGATGATTTTTATAGCGCCCAATGAGAAGGGGAGGAAGACGTCGAATCAAGTCAATTTTGCCTGTTTCATACAAAGAAAGAGCCGTGGAGTCTTCAT
>JAHFEZ010000005.1 GCA_023248265.1 Deltaproteobacteria bacterium | reverse complement strand
CGCTGACTGAATTTCTTCTAGGGCAACCTTTAATTTTGTCTCTCGAGAGATTTCTGTTACAAGCTCTACCTCGGCACCAATAAGATCTTGATTAGAAGGAACAATGTCTAAGCCTTCTAGTTCTGTATGAAGAATAACTTCGGATAGTTTTTTCTCCTGAACCAAAACATTATAAATGGTTTTATCTTGAAGAGCGGACTTATCAATGCCCAGCCCACTTCCAGCATTCCCCTGGGGATCAAGATCAATTAAAAGAGTCTTTTTTTCAGCGGCAACAAGTGAAGCGCCTAAATTAATAACCGTCGTTGTCTTTCCAACGCCACCTTTTTGATTCGTTACCGTGATAACTTTAGCCATGATGGATTTTATTATGTGTCAAAAAACTGCCAACACTCTTAGTTGTAACGAAGTCGCTTATTTTTGTAAACAAAAAAATGTTCCACGTGAAACTTTTTACAGGCCTATTCTTTTGGGCTCACTAAATTCGTTTCACGTGAAACATTTAAAAGGTGTTTCTTAATCCCGACCATAAGCGCAGGAATACAGCCTGGGGTAATGCCAGAGATTTGAAGAGCCCGGCCTAAAGATCCGGGTCGAAGTTGAGACAACTTTTCAATAACCTCCCTGGATAGGCCGGGAATGGTAGAAAAATCAATGCCGACTGGAATTTTAACCTCTTCTAGATTTTCTTGTTGTTTCACTTGTTCATGTTGTCGATCAATATATCCTTTATATTTTACTTCCATTTCTACCTGACAGACGGCCTCTTCATTTAATTCTTTTTCAATAAATCCAAAATTTACCAAATGGCTAAAGTCCACCCCTGGCCTTCTTAAAAGTTTTTCTAAAGAAGTTTGATTTTCTATTTTAGAAAATCCAGCCAGCGCCAACTTGTCGTTGACGACTTTTGTTGGAGAAATTTTAAGAGCTGAAAGCCTCTCTAAAAGTTTTTGAATTCTTTCTTTTTTGTCCTCATATCTTTGGTATTCTTGCTGATCCACCAACCCCAGGCGATGCCCATATTCTCTAAGCCGCAAATCCGCATTGTCTTCTCTTAAAAGAAGCCGGTATTCCGCACGCGAAGTAAACATCCGATAGGGCTCTTGGGTTCCCTTAGTAACAAGGTCGTCAATTAAAACCCCAATATATGCTTCATGCCTTTTTAAAATAAGAGGATTTTTATTTTGAATTTTTAACGCAGAGTTAATCCCCGCCATAAGACCCTGTGCTGCGGCTTCTTCATAGCCCGTGGTTCCATTAATTTGTCCTGCTAAAAAAAGTCCTTCAATTTTTTTTGTTTCTAATGTTTGATGAAGCTCTGTTGGAAAAATAAAATCATATTCAATGGCATAGCCATGGCGCATGACTTCTGCATTTTCTAAGCCCTCTATAGTTTTGATAAAGTCAAGTTGAGTACTCACAGGAAGGCTCGTGGATACTCCATTACAATAAATCTCATGAGTATCCAAGCCCTCGGGCTCCAAAAATATTTGATGTCTTAATTTATCTGAAAATCGAACCACTTTATCTTCAATAGAGGGGCAATATCTAGGCCCTATGCCTTCAATATGTCCACCGTACATTGCAGATAAGTGTATGTTTTTTTTAATAATTTCATGCGTTCTTTCATTCGTATACGTTATATGACACGGAAGCTGTGGAAGGGTTATTTTTTCTGTAGAAAACGAAAAAAAACTTGGATACTCGTCTCCATGTTGTGGGACAAGCTTACTAAAATCTATTGTTTTAGCATTTAGTCTGGGGGGGGTTCCTGTTTTAAGCCTCCCTATTTTAAATTTTAGATCCTTAAAACACTTAGCCAGCCCTATAGAGGGTTGGTCTCCAGCTCTTCCGGCAGGATAATTGATATCTCCAATATGAATTTTTCCATCTAAGAAAGTCCCAGTGGTTACAATAATGCTTTGGGCTTCAAAATATTCTCCAATGAGCGTAGTGGCTCCCCTTACTTTTCCATTTTCAATATGGATTTGTTCAATAGAGCCTTGTTTTAAATCCAGGTTGGGCTGCGCCTCTATTATCTTTTTAATCCTTTTCGCATACAAAACCTTATCGCACTGTGCCCGAGTGGCCTGAACCGCCGGACCTTTTCGAGTATTGAGCCGTCGGAATTGAATTGCGGTGGCATCTGTATTTTTCCCCATTTCTCCACCCAGCGCATCTATTTCTCGAACCAAGTGCCCCTTGGCAATCCCTCCAATGGCAGGATTACAAGACATCCAACCCACGCGATCTAAATTCATGGTTAAAAGAAGCGTTCGAATTCCCATGCGAGCTGCGGCCAGCGAGGCCTCAATGCCCGCGTGACCCGCCCCAATAACAATAATTTGATGCGGTTTATTCATTTTCCAATACAAAAAGAAGAAAAAACTTGATCATACACATCCTCAAGCGTTATCTTACCAATCATCATCTCTAGCTCTTCTATGGCCGATCTTAGATCCAGCGCTAAAAACTCCAAAGATTTTTCCTCTGCCAGGCCCTCTTCAAAAAGATTAAGATGTTTTAGTGCCTTTTCTAAAGAATCCTTGTGTCGGATCTTTGTCAATAAGATATTCTCTGAATTCATCTCTTCTTGGATAATTTCTCGGTAAAGCGCTTCTAACAACGATTCAATTCCTTGTCGATAAAGTGCCGAAATACAAACATAAGGAACGGGAAATTTTTTTAAATCTGCCCCTGAAACAAGATCGATCTTATTAAAAACTCCTATTTTTTTCTTATCTCCCACTAAATCTAAAATTTCAAAATCTTGAGCACATAACTCCTGGCTTGCATCTAATAGGATTAAAACCAAATCCGCAGATTTTATTTTTTCAAGCGAGTTTTTAATTCCTATTTTTTCAACCGCGTGTTCTGTTTTTCGAATTCCTGCCGTATCCATCAACCGCATCTGAAGTCCCCGATAGAAAAGCTCTTCTTCAATCGTGTCTCGTGTGGTCCCAGCTTCTTCGGTTACAATCGCACGCTCGTAATTTAAAAGCGCGTTCAAAAGAGAAGACTTTCCAACGTTCGGACGCCCCACAATGGCCACTTTGACTCCCTCTAAATACATCCTTCCTTGTTCATATGTTTTTAAAAGAATTTTTATTTTTTCTTGGAGAGGTCTTAGTTTTTCTAACATAGAGCGGGAAGAAAAAACTTCAATGTCTTCTGTCGAAAAATCAATTGAGGCCTCGGTGTGAACCAAAAGTTCCAACAGGCCCCCTCTCAACTCTAAAATTTCCTTAGAAAATCTTCCTTGAAGATGTTGGTGGCATGCATGGAGTGCTTTTCGACTTTTGGCTGTAATTAAGTCTAAAACCGCCTCTGCTTGTGCAAGGTCCATTTTCCCATTTAAAAAAGCGCGGAATGTAAATTCACCAGGCTCAGCCAGCCGCGCCCCCTTTTGAATAACCAAAGTTAAAATTTCAGACAAAATAAAAGAAGAACCGTGGCCCTGAATTTCAACCAACCTTTCTCCCGTATAAGACTTTTTTTCTGGCATAAAAGCGACCAAAACATCATCCAAAATTTCTTTTCCATCTTGAATAACGCCTCTCGTCAATTGATGAGGCACCCAGGGTTCTTCTTTTTGTTTTCGAATGAAAATAGATTCTAAAATCTCAAGGGCCTTTTCCCCGCTGATTCGAACAATCCCAATGGCCCCGTGTCCTTGAGGCGTAGAAATAGCTGCAATTGTATCTAACGTAAGTGGAAGCATGGATGAATTAGAGACCCTTTTTAATTAAATCGCGATTCACTAAATATTGGGAGGTAATTTGAAGAACGGTACTAAATAAAATATAAATCACCAAGCCCGATGGCAGCGCAATCATAAAAAAACCGAAAAGAACAGGCATAAACTGCATCATTTTTTGTTGAGCAGGATCTGTGGCCGTTGAGGGAGTCATCTTTTGCTGAAAAAACATAGCCACCATCATTAAAATTGGCATGACATAATAGGGGTCTTTGCTCGATAAATCCCGAATCCAGCCAAAAAAAGGCGCGTGATAAAGTTCAATGGCATTATATAACACCCGATAGAGAGCAAAAAAGATGGGCATTTGAATCAAAAGGGGCAAGCATCCTCCTAAGGGGTTAACTTTATTGGCCTTCATTAAATCCATCACTTCTTTATTCATTTGTTGAGGATTATCTTTAAATTTTTCTTTAACCTTTGCTATTTGAGGCTGAATACGCTGCATCTCTCTCATAGACACATAGCTTTTTTTGATCAATGGATGAAAAAGGACTCGAATCAGAAGCGTTAAAAGAAGAATGGCCACTCCATAGTTTCGAACAAAAAGATAAAAAAAGTTCATAACTTTTAAAAGGGGAATGCACAGAATAGAAAAAATTCCAAAATCAATGGCTTCTTCTAAATTATTTCCTGCTTCTTTTAAAAATTCTACTTTTTTGGGCCCTAGATATCCTTCAATTTTAAACTCAAAAAAATCTTTTTGGCTTTCTTTATAAAAAGGATATTGAAGTGCTATCATTTCGGCCCCTGGCTGCGCCCCAGACATAATCAAATAGGGCTTAATGGACTCCGAGCGATTAACCAGCGCTGTTAAAAAGTACCGGTTTTCTACGCCTGCCCAATGGGTGACAGAACGAATTTCGCTTTCTTCTTTAAGGGCAGAGATTTTTTTTCGAGAAGTTTTATTTTGAGCGTGAAAAATAAAACTTCTGACGTCTGCGTAGGGAGAAGTTAAAATATTTTCTTTGTGTGCTTCTAAAAATCCTTCGGAGGTTCCAACCAAGACATCTCCCTTAAAATTATTTTTTCTGAGCCAAATTTTTGTTTCGTGTTCAAAATGATATTTTTGGGGATCCAGCTGATAGCGCCTCTCGATGGTCACTCCTCCAGAGCTGGCAGACCGATATCGAAAAGAAATATGGGTGGGGGTTTGTTCTTGGATTTCATATTCCAAGTCTTTGAGTTCTTCAAAGTTCTTATCTGAAAAATAAAGAGAAAAGGGATATAAAGAAGGATTTTTTTGCGTAACAAGCTCAATCCATTCTCCTTCTTTTCCTACTTGAGTTGTATAATTTTTAAGCTTCCAGCTTTTAAGCGCTGCCCCGTGTGTTGAAAAAATGGCTCGGTACAGATCTGTTTCAATAACAACTTCTTCCTCGTCAACCTTTGTCTTTGTTTCTGTTTGAATAGAAGGAAGCAAAGAAGGTTTTTTTGCTTCGGACTGGGGTGCCTGAGAAGAATGAGAAGGGGCGGACGTTTCTGGCTGCGATGCGGCTTCTGTTTTTTGAGGAGGCGGAGCCCCCTTTTTTAAAAAAACCATCTGCCAAACAATCAAAATAGCCAGAGAAATAACAACTGCTAAAAGCGCTCTTTTCTCCATCCCATTCATCGGATCCATGTAAATCTATAGGACAGGGTCCCATCCTCCTTCTGACAGGGGGTGACATTTTAAAAGTCTCTTGAGTGTTAAAAAAAGACCCCCCATAAGTCCCTTTTTTTCTATGGCTTCTTTAGAATACTGCGAGCACGAAGGAACAAAGCGACAGCTTCTAGGTAGAAGCAGCGATAGCGTCCTTTGGTACAGTGTAATGATCCCGATAAAACTCTTTTTCATAAAACTTTTTCATTTCCAGACAAACCGCTTGATAGGTCAAGCTTTGGATATTTTTTTTACTGATAAACACCAGGTCGTGAAAAGGCCTCGGATGTGAATCTATTGTATTTTGAAGCCTAAAATATTCTCGAACCGTCCTTTTAATTCTATTTCTTTGAACAGCCTTTCCTGCCTTTCTACTTACAACCAGGCCCAGCCTATTTATTTCTTTGTCATTTTGTAAATAAAATAAAATGAAGTGCTCTGTTAAAGACCGGGTACCTTTTTGCAAAATAGTTTGATATTCCGCCCGCTTTAAAATCCTTTGGGCTTTTGAAAAGGTCTGCTTTATCATGTGGGGGAGGATTATTTTGTTGCAATTTGTACGGTCAAGACATGGCGTCCTTTTGCACGTCGTCTTCTTAAGACGTTTTTTCCGCCGGGAGTAGCTTGACGTTTTAAAAATCCATGTCTCTTAAGCCTTCGGCTATTGCTGGGTTGATACGTTCGCTTCATATGTCTTTAAAGGCTAGACCATATTTTTAAACCATTGTCAACGGCTTCTCGGTAGCTAAGGACATCGATGACATTCTTCTAATTTCTTAGACGAAAATTAAAATAAAATATCTTTTGCTTGAAATGCATTTTTCTTTTTGGTAGTTTGTGCCGTTCAAACTTTTTTAGGTATTGTAACAATAAAAACGGAATGACAGCATGAATCATCTCTGGGACCAGATTTTAGAAAAACTCAAAGAAAAAGTCCCATCTCATAGTTATCGGGTTTGGATTGAGCCCACCAAGGTTCTTTCTATCACAGATACCGTGATAGAATTAGGAACTCCCAATAATTTTTATGAGACCTGGTTTCATGACAATTATCTTTCTTATATCAAAGATCTCTTAAAACAACTGACCAATCGTCCCTATGAGCTTATTTTTAAATCTGGGGCCGTGCCTGAGCCTCTTGAAAAAATTATTCAACAAGAAGCCGCCTTGCCACACGCTTCTACAACGCCTGCCTCTATTTCTGTTCAGGTCTCGCAGCCTAAATTTCAGGGGCCCGACGTACTTAACCCAAAATATACCTTTGAAAACTTCGTAGTTGGCACAAGTAACCAGTTTTGCCACGCCGCTGCTTATGCAGCATCTGAGCAGCCTGGGGGGAGCTACAATCCCCTTTTTGTCTTTGGGGGCGTAGGACTTGGAAAAACACACCTTTTAAATGCCATTGGAAACCATATTCAACAAAAACATCCAGGCTACCGCGTTTGTTATATTGCTTCTGAACGTTTTATGAATGAGCTCATCAATTGCATGCGGTATGAAAAAATGGATCAGTTTCGAAAAAAATATCGGGACCAATGCGACGTTCTTTTAATGGATGACATCCAATTTATTGCTGGAAAAGATCGTACCCAAGAAGAGTTTTTCCACACATTCAATACGCTTCATAGCTCTCGAAAGCAAATTGTTGTTACAAGCGACAAATTTCCAAAAGATATTAAGGGCTTAGAAGAGCGCCTCAGAACTAGATTTGAATGGGGATTGATCGCCGATATTCAGCCCCCGGAGATGGAAACACGCATTGCCATTCTTAAAAACAAGGCCGAAGGGGATGATATTTATCTTCCAGATGATGTGGCCATCTATCTGGCCACGCATATTAAATCTAATGTGCGAGAGCTGGAAGGTTCTCTCATTCGTATTGGCGCCTTTGCTTCGCTTACAGGAATGGAAGTAACCGTAGACCTTGCCAAAGATGTCCTTAAAAATGTGATCCAACAAAAATCAGTTTCTATTTCTTTAGATGACATCCAAAAAAACGTGTCTACCTTCTACAATGTTAAGATTATAGACCTTAAATCCAAAAAGAAAATTAAGATTTTGTCACATCCAAGGCAAGTAGCTATGTACCTTTGCCGAAAATATACCCAAAAATCTTTTCCAGAGATTGGAAAGTTTTTTGGTGGAAAAGATCATTCAACGGTCATGCATGCTGTTAGAAAAATTTCACAGATGGCAACAGAAGATCCTGTTTTTAAGAAAGACCTAGATTCTATAGAAAGAATTGTTGAGAGCCAAAACTATTAATAACTCTGTGTGTAACCTTGTGTATAGCCTGTGGATTTCTTGTGTATAATTTTTTTATTATTTTAGAGCCCCCCTTTTTAATAACAGCTTATTCACATGTAAAATCTATGTGTTTTCAATGTGTTATATATCTTTTCCACATTTCCACAAAGAGCTATTCTCAAATCATTGATTTTAAAAAGGCCATCTGTGCGTCCTTTTCTGTGGAAAAGTTCTCTTTTGATGGCCAAGGGATCTCTTTATGCGCATAAATTCATCAACAGCCGTAGATTTCTTTTCCCCCATCATAAAATCTGTGGATAGCTTGTGGACTTTTCTGTGCATACCTGGGGGTTATTTGAGAACTCCACAGGGAGGGGGGCTTTGTCCACTTCTATATCCACAGTTTATCCACATGAGAAAATGCATTGATTACAAATGTTTGGGTGTGTTATGAACAAATCCACAGGTACTACTACTACTACTATAATTATATCTTATTATAATAAGAAAACAGTAGCAGGGGAATCTTTTGGGGATAAGTCTTTTTAACCTATCAGGAGAACGCATATGGAATTTACAATAGATAAAAAAGAATTGCTCTTAGGGTTACACAGGGTTCAAGGCATTGTGGAGAGAAGAACAGCGATGCCCATCTTAGCGAATGTTCTAATTGAAGCAAAGAAAGGACAGGTGGTTCTAACAGCGACAGATTTAGAAGTTGGAATTCGCGGAAGCTATCCTGCTATTGTTTTAAAAGAAGGGAGCCTCACCCTTCCTGCTAGAAATCTCTATGATATTATTCGAGAAGCACCTGAGGGAAAAATTTCTTTTAGAAAAAAAGAAAACTTTTGGGTAGAAATTATTTCGGGAAAGGCTTTGTTTAATATTGTAGGACTTTCCGCAGATGATTATCCTGCGATTCCAAACTATAAAGATAAAAAATTTTTTGAAGTAGATCCTCAAGATCTTCAAGAGATGATTTCAAAAACCATCTTTTCAGTTTCTAATGATGAAACTCGGTACCATCTCAATGGAGTTTTTTTTGAAAAACCCCAAAAAGCAGGAGATATGGTTCGAATGGTTGCTACGGATGGACATAGACTGAGTGTTATTAATAAACACCTAGACTTTTCTAAAGAGCTCTCTTTTACTCGAGGAGTTATTATTCCCAGAAAAGGATTGAGTGAACTTAAGAAAATTCTAGAAGAAGGCGAAGGGAAATATCAAATAGGCTTTGATTCCAGTAATGTAATTATAAAAAAAGAAAAAATGGTACTCTTTATTCGGCTCATTGAAGGAGAATATCCTGATTATGAGCAAGTTATTCCGCCATCCAATAAAAAGAAAATAACCATACACAGGGAAAAATTTTTAGGGGCTTTAAAACGCATTTCTCTTCTTTCAAATGAAAGATCCCGAGCTATTAAGTTTGCAGCCAAAGAAGGGATCCTAGAAATATCGACAAGTAATCCAGAAGTTGGAGAAGCTAAGGAAGAAATAGAAATTTCTTATAGTGGACCTGCCATTGAAGTAGGATTTAACGCAAAATATTTTATCGATATCCTCAATGCTATGGATGGGGATCAAGTCACCATTGAGCTTAATGACAAATTAAGTCCTGGCGTCATGAAATCTGTAGGGGACGATAACTACGTCTGTGTAGTTATGCCCATGAGAATTTAGTTTTTCATGCGCTTGTCGCATCTTTCGCTTTTAAACTTTAGAAATTACGAAGAAGAAAGTATTTGTTTTTCTTCAGATACCAATGTCTTTATAGGAAACAATGCTCAAGGCAAAACCAATGCTTTAGAAGCCATTTATCTCTTAGCGACCCTTCAAACCTTTCGTCCAGCAGAAAATAAAGACCTCATACAATGGGAAAAAAAGGAAGCCACCTTGAGAGGAATTTTTGAAGAGGGGGATGTCCAACAACACTATAGCCTGCATATTGAGCCGTTAGGAAAAAGGCCCAGAATTAACGACAAAGTGATTAAAAAAACATCAGAATATTTTGGACTGGTCCACATTATTTGTTTTTGTCCTTTCGATCTTCAAGTTCTTCAAGGGGCGCCAGTTCTTCGTAGAAGATACCTAGATCGCTCTCTTTTCAACTTTAACTCGCAGTATGCAGTTGAGATCGGAAATTACTATAGAGCGTTTTTACAGCATAATGCGGCCCTAAGAATTGAAAATGAAGAAATGATTGAAATTTGGAGAGAAAAACAGCTTTTTTTAGGAGCTAAAATTCTTTTAAAACGCTTGCAATTTATAGCGGAATTAAATACTCTGACACCTTACTTATATAGAGAAATTTCTGGATCTAAGGAAGAGGTGTCTATTCACTATGATTCAGAGATAAAATGTAGTAATATTAATAACTTAAATGAAGAAAATATTTTAGAGCTATTAAAAGATAAGCAAAAAGAGGTTTTAGGTTTAGAAAGAAAGCTTAAAAGAAGCTTAGTGGGGCCACACCGAGATCAATTTTCAGTCTTTATTTCGGAAAAAAACATCAAAGTTTTTGGATCTCAAGGAGAACAAAGAACAGCTATTTTAGCTTTAAAGCTTTCGGAGCTTGTAGCCATGGAACAGAAAAAAGGAACCAAGCCCCTCTTTTTATTAGATGACATCACCTCTGAATTAGATGAAAAAAGAAAAGGATATTTATTTGAATCTCTTAAGCAAAAAGGAACACAAGTTTTTGTTACAACAACGGATGTTAAAAGCTTGAAAGCAAATGACGAACAAGAAAAAGCGCTTTTTAAAGTTGAAAATGGAAAAATACAGCCATTATAACAAGAAGCCACTGCTAAAAAGTGCCCAGGAGTCAGCTTTGTGTCACCCGAAGTGAATAAACCCAGCTCAAAATACGACGCAACGCATATTAAAGTTTTAGAAGGCCTAGATGCCGTTCGAAAAAGACCGGCCATGTATATTGGTGACGTTGCCGCTCGTGGGCTTCACCATTTAGTCTTCGAAGTGGTTGATAATAGCGTAGACGAAGCTTTGGCCGGTTTTTGTAAAAATATTCATGTCAGTATTCATGTCGACAACAGTGTTACCGTAGAAGATGATGGAAGAGGCATTCCCGTTGACATGCATGAAACCCAAAAAAGACCCGCCGCTGAAGTTGTGATGACCGTTCTTCATTCTGGAGGCAAGTTTGATGATTCCACGTATAAGATTTCAGGAGGACTCCATGGAGTTGGAGTTTCGGTTGTTAACGCACTATCTGAAGTTTTAAATTTAGAAATTTGGCGAGATGGAAAAGTATACACTCAAACCTATAAGCGTGGGAAGCCAGTAACAGCCTTAAAAGAAACAGGGACAACCAAAAAAATGGGCACGCTTATTACGTTTAAAGCAGATTCTGAGATTTTTGAAAAAGTAGAATATAGTTTTGAAACCCTTTCACAGAGGCTCCGAGAGCTTTCATTTTTAAATCGTGGGCTTAAAATTACAATTGAAGATGAAAGAACAGATGAGAAGCAAGATTTTTTTTATGAAGGAGGGATTGAGTCTTTTGTAGAATTTTTAGGAAAAAAGAGAAAGCCCTTACATCCCAAGCCCATTTATTTTTCTGCCAAAAAAGACAATATCGAAGTAGAGGCTGCCTATCAATATAACGATAGTTATAACGAGGTCATGTGTTCATATGCCAATAATATTAATACCATTGAGGGGGGAACGCATCTTATAGGATTTAAGACCGCTCTTACGCGAACCATTAATAATGCTGCCCAGGCCCTAGGTCTTTTAAAAGATATTCCAGAAGGAGTGACCGGAGACGATGTTCGAGAAGGGCTGGTTGCTGTTATTTCTGTAAAACTTTCTCAACCTCAATTTGAAGGACAGACAAAAACAAAATTAGGCAATAGCAATGTAAAAGGATTGGTGTCCCAACTTACCCATGAAAAACTCACAGAATTTTTTGAAGAAAATCCTTCAGTTTCTCGCATTGTAACTCAAAAAGCTGTTGATGCAGCACGTGCTCGCATTGCAGCGCGAAAAGCCAGAGATTTAACGCGCAGAAAAACAGCCCTGGATTTTGGAGGCCTCCCTGGAAAAATGGCGGACTGCCAGGAACGCGATCCAGCCCTGAGCGAACTTTTTCTTGTGGAAGGCGACAGCGCGGGGGGGTGTTTCTCCGGTGATACAAGGGTTGCCTTGGCAGATGGGAGGAAAGCATCTTTTCTTGAATTAATTGAAGAAGATAGAAAGGGAATTAAAAATTATTGTTATACGATTGCTTCCAACGGCTCTATCCAAGTAGGAGAAATTTGTAATCCCAGATTAACAAAAAAGAACGCAAGTGTTGTAAAAGTAGTTTTAGACAACAACGAAGAAATTATTTGTACGCCAGACCACCCTTTCATGTTATCTGATGGAACTTTTAATGAAGCCCAGTCTTTAACGACCCGAGATTCTTTAATGCCTCTTTATCAACAACTTTCTCGCCTGGGCAAAAGAATTACTATTCAAGGATATGAAATGGTTTTTGATCCGAGGGAGCAACGATGGCTCTTTACTCATGTTCTTTCAGACAAACATAATCTTTCTCAGAAAGTTTATTTGGAAGACAAGGGTGCCCACCGCCATCACAAAGACTTTAACAAGCTAAATAACAATCCTGATAATATTACGCGGCTTACGACCGAAGAGCATCTGGCGCTCCATCGCCAACACGCACAAAAAACGCTGCGCACAAAAGAGGTTCTAGAAAAGTTAAAAAAACTGAGACAAACACCAGCGTTTAAGGAAAAGATTCGCCAAAGAATGTTGGCTCCTAAAACAAGAAAGATGCTAAGCGAAAGAGCAAAAAAACAATGGGAAAGCGTCGAATACAAAGAGTTTATGAAAAATAAATTCTTAAAATTTTATTACAGTAATCCTTCATATAGAGAGAAGAGCGGAGAGGTGCTTGCACAAGCCCAGAAAATCTATTGGGGCAATAAAGAAAATAGGGAAAAGCAAGCCCAACGCGTTACACAGTTTTATCAGCAACATCCAGAAAAAATCCATGGGCTTTCAGAATTGGCCAGAAAGCAATGGGAGGACGAAGTCCTTAAAAAATGGCGGAGACAAAAAACAAAAGAACAGTGGACAGAAGAATTTAGAGCGAAAAGAAAAGAAACGTATGGGAAGACCTATTATCACGAAGCACTGAGGGCCCTGCGGGCTGTTTATGAAAATAAGGGAGTCGTAGATCTGAACACCTACGAAGAAATGAGAAAACAAACAAACAACAAAAGTCTTCTCAAAGGGCAAACAATTATAGAGAGATATTTTGATAATAGCCATGAAAGGCTAGAAATGGCAGTTAAACAGTATAATCATAAAATAAAAAGGATAGAGGTTCTAAAAGATACAGTGGCCGTTTACGATTTAGAAGTTCCGGGGACTCACAATTTCGCTTTAGCTAGCGGTGTTTTTGTTCACAACAGCGCAAAGCAAGGACGAGATCGAAAAAATCAAGCAGTGCTTCCACTCAAAGGAAAAATTTTAAATGTTGAAAAGGCGCGCTTTGAAAAAATGCTTAGTTCCGAAGAAATTCGAATTCTTATCACAGCGCTGGGGATGGGAATTGGAACAGATGAATTTGATATTACAAAGGCGCGGTACCACAAGGTGGTGATTATGACAGATGCGGATGTTGATGGAGCTCACATTCGAACACTTCTTTTAACTTTTTTCTATCGCCAAATGCCTCAAGTAATTGAAAAAGGATATCTCTATATTGCACAGCCCCCTCTATATAAAGTTAAAAGAGGGAAAGCAGAAAAATATTTAAAAACGGAAGGCGCCCTAGAAAACTTTCTTCTAGATGCATGTTTAGAAAGCGTTACTGTTAAACAAAAATCTAAAATTATTCCCACAGCAATTTTAAAAGAAGTCATTCAGTCGGCAAGCCGCTTTATCAAGAACTTGGAAAAAATTTCTAAAAAAAGAGAATATGCGATTGTTAAAGAAATAGCCCTAAATTTGAAATGGAAAGAAACAATTCTTCATAGCGTTAAACACCTGGAAGAAGAAATAAGCACTCTTCAAAAGAAGCTTTTACAGCAAAAAGTGCTCACGGCCTGCGAGTATAAAGTAGAAAAAGACGAAGCCCACACAGGATACAAAGTTATTTTATCTACGACCCGAGGGGGAATTAAGAAAACTTTTGAACTCACACACCAGTTTTTAATTTCTCCAGAAATAGAAGAGCTAAGGGGGCTTTCCAAAGATTTTGAAAAACTTGGGCTCCCGCCGTGGGACGTGGCCGTAGATGGAGAGGCGCAAGCCGTAGAGAATTTAGAAGCGTTAGTGAAAGTGGTGTTTGATGCCAGCAAAAAAGGGGCCTATATTCAAAGATACAAAGGATTGGGAGAAATGAATCCTGAGCAACTTTGGGAAACTACCCTGGATCCCAAGAATAGAACCATGCTTCAGGTTCGAGTAGAAGATGGCATAGAGGCCGACAATATTTTTACGCTTCTGATGGGCGAAGATGTGGCCGAGAGAAGAGAGTTTATTGAAACCAATGCCCTGAGGGTTAGAAACCTGGATGTTTAGTCTATGAATAAAACTGTGTTTTTAGGGCTTGGACATTATGTGCCTCCCAAGGTTGTAACCAATCACGATCTTGAAAAATTAATGGACACCACAGATGAATGGATTTTGCAAAGAACGGGAATTCAGGAGCGTCGCTATGTCGAAGAGGGCATGGGAAACGTAGAAATGTCTTATGAGGCCACTCAAATGGCGCTTCAAAGAACAGGATTAAAAATTCAAGACATTGAATTTATTATTTTGGGTACCCTGAGCCCAGAGTATACTTTTCCAGGCACCGCTTGTTTTCTTCAAGAAAAACTAGGGATCTCCAATATTCCAGCCCTAGATATCCGCCAGCAATGCACAGGGTTTATTTATGGGCTTTCTATTGCAGACCAATATATTAAAACAGGGATGTATAAAAAAATTCTTTTGGTAGGAACAGAAGTTCATTCAACGGGAATTGAGTTTGCTACCCGAGGAAGAGACGTGACAGTCCTCTTTGGAGATGGGGCGGCGGTGGCTATTTTGGGGGCTCTGCCGGAAACAGAAAAGCGAGGGGTATTATCCACTCACCTTCATGCCGATGGGCGATTTGCCAAAGATCTTTGGATTGAAACGCCTTCTTCTCGATCTCATCCACGTATTACGCATCAACATGTAGATGAAGGAAGCTGGTATCCCAAAATGAATGGACGCGCAGTTTTTGTAACGGCGGTTAAAAAATTTGAGGAAGTGATTACAGAAGCCTTGGAACATAATCATATTCAAAAAGAAGAGGTAAGTCTTTTTGTTTTTCATCAAGCCAATCTAAGAATTGTTCAAAATGTGTGTGAAAAAATGAGAATTCCAGAAGAAAAAACTTTTAACAATATTCAAAAGTATGGAAATACAACGGCCGCTTCTATTCCTTTGGCCCTGAGCGAAGCTTGGGCGGCGGGGAAAATTAAGAAAAATGACCTTGTGTGCTTGAGTGCCTTTGGCTCAGGATTTACATGGGCCTCGGCCCTAGTTCGATGGTAACCGATGGTAATGATGGTAAAAAAACATGTCTGAAGAAAAAGAAACGCCGTCAAAAGAAACAAAGCCCCCAACGACTTCTCCTCCCGCATCTATTCCCTTTGTGGTGATTGATGAGGAGATGAAAAATAGCTACCTTGATTACGCCATGAGCGTGATCGTAGGAAGGGCATTGCCCGACGTGAGAGATGGACTTAAGCCGGTGCATCGAAGATCGTTGTACGCCATGTATGATCTGGCCAATTATCACAACAAGCCCTTTAAAAAATCGGCGCGCGTGGTTGGAGACATCATTGGTAAATATCATCCCCATGGAGATGCGGCGGTCTATGGCACTATTGTTCGGATGGCGCAGGACTTTTCGCTTCGCTATCCTTTGATCGATGGCCAAGGAAATTTTGGATCTATTGATGGCGATAATGCCGCCCACATGCGCTATACCGAAGTTCGGATGGCCAAGATTGCAGAAGAGCTTTTGGCCGATCTTGAAAAAGAAACGGTTGATTTTGGGCCCAACTACGATGGTTCTTTAAAAGAACCCCTGGTATTTCCCTCTAAAATTCCAAATCTTTTGATCAATGGGTCTTCTGGGATAGCGGTTGGAATGGCCACCAATATTCCTCCCCACAATCTCACAGAAGTAATTCAAGGATGTATGACGCTTATTGATCGTCCCGATGCGCCAATTGAAGAGCTTTTAAAAATTATTCCAGGACCCGATTTTCCAACCGCAGGATTTATTTATGGAAAATCTGGTCTTAAGGAAGCCTATACCCAGGGGCGAGGCATTATTCAAATGCGGGCCAAGGTTGAAATTGAGGAGAAAAAGGGCGACAAACAAAGCATTATTGTTTCGGAGTTGCCTTATCTGGTCAATAAAGCAAGGCTTATTGAAGGCGTAGCTGACCTTGTTCGAAACCGAAAAATTGAAGCCATTTCAGACATTCGAGATGAATCGGATAGAACTGGCATGAGAATCGTTTTTGATCTCAAAAAAGGAAGCATTGCAGGCGTTGTAATGAACCAACTCTTTAAGCTCACACAGCTTCAATCTTCTTTTGGCATTATTATGCTGTCATTGGATAACTATGTTCCTAAAATCTTAAACCTCAAAGAAATGCTTCAGCTTTTTATTGCCCACAGAAAAGAAGTGGTGGTTCGAAGAACGGCCTTTGATTTGAGAAAAGCACAAGAAAGAGCGCATGTGTTAGAGGGACTAAAAGTGGCGATAGAAAATATTGATGAAGTGGTTGCGCTGATTAAAAAAGCCAAAGAGCCCGAAGCTGCCAAACAAAATTTGATAAAAGCCTATCAGCTTTCAGAAATCCAGGCTCAAGCTATTTTGGATTTAAAGTTGCAGCGGCTAACAGGTCTAGAGAGAGATAAAATCATTCAAGAACATAAAGACACGTTAAAGCTCATTAAAGATCTGAAAGATATTTTGGCCGATGATAAGCTTGTATTTGGAATTATTAAAAAAGAACTCGAGGAAATCTCTACGGCCCATGGAGACAAACGTAAAACAAAGATTATTGCACGCGCAGAAGAAGTCTCGCTTGAAGACTTAATTGAAAAAGAAGATGTGGTGGTGACCATTACCCACTCAGGCTACGTCAAGCGTCTACCCGTGGATGCCTATCGTGCACAGCGTAGAGGAGGCAAGGGAGTCAAAGGAATGGAAACGCGGGAAGAAGATTTTGTTGAAAATCTTTTTACCGCTACCACCCACAGCTACGTACTTTGTTTTACAAGCCTTGGAAAACTCTATTGGCTGAGAGTTCATGAAATTCCTGAGGTAGGACGTGCAGCAAAAGGAAAGGCGATTGTGAACCTTTTAAATTTAGCGCCCAATGAAAAAGTAAGAGCCATATTACCTATAGAAAAATTTGAGGAAGGAAAATTTGTGGTGATGGCCACGAGAAATGGTGTGGTTAAAAAAACAGAGCTGATGGAATACAGCAATATTCGTACAGGGGGTATTCGGGCCATTTCTGTGGACGAAGGAGACGTGTTAATTTCTGTAGAGCTGACAGATGGAAAACATGATATTTTCTTATCCACGGCGGAGGGACAATCTATTCGTTTCCATGAGGCGCAAGTTCGCTCCACGGGACGCATCGCTCGAGGGGTTAAAGGAATTACGCTTGGAAAAGGAGATCTGGTAGTGGGGATGGAAGTCTTGGCCCCTCAAAGCAAGGCAAAGATTTTAACGGTGACGGAAAATGGATATGGTAAACGAACAGACGCTGAGGAGTATCGTTCTCAATCCCGAGCAGGAAAAGGAATCATTACCATTAAAACGACAGATCGAAATGGTCGAGTGGTGGGCATGATCGAGGCCCAAGATGAAATGGATGTAATGATTATCACAGATCAGGGCCAAGTGATCCGAATGCAAGCCAAGGGAATTTCTGTCATAGGTCGAAATACTCAAGGTGTGCGCCTGATTAATCTTTCAGAGGGCGAGCGTGTAGTGGCCGTAGCTCCTGTTGTTGAACAGGACGATGAAGTCTAAGAAGCCCCAAAAGAAGTCTCAAAGAAAATCGCAAAAGAACTCACCAAAGAACTCATACGAGATCTTTAAAAAATCTCAAACACTTTTAGTCGGGGGCGTGAATAGTCCTGTTAGGGCCTTCAGATCTGTAGGGGGATCGCCACCGATTATTAAAAGGGCCTGCGGGGCCAGGCTCTATGATGAAGATGGGTGTGGCTATATTGATTTTGTAAATTCGTGGGGAGCTCTTATTTTAGGCCACAGTCATCCTTCTATTGTGAAGGCTATTTGCGAGGCCGCATCTCAGGGGACAAGTTTTGGGGCGCCCACAAAGGCAGAATATCTTTTGGCCAGAGAGCTCCAAAAAGCATATCCTTCGCTCCAAAAAATAAGATTTGTAAATTCTGGTACCGAAGCTACGCAAAGCGCCATTCGATTGGCCAGAGGATTTACACAGAGGGAAAAGATTTTAAAATTTTCAGGCTGTTATCATGGTCACACGGATTCTTTATTGGTCAAGGCAGGTTCTGGGGGTGCAACCTTCGGTGTTCCAACGAGCCAGGGTATTCCTTTGGCAGTTGTAGAAAAAACAAGAGTGGTAGAATTTAACGACGATGAGGAATTAGAAGAAGTTTTTTCCCAAGAAGGAAAAGAGATTGCAGCCGTCATTGTAGAGCCTATTGCAGCCAATATGGGGGTAGTGCTTCCTCAAAAAAACTTTCTTCAAAAGCTTCAAAAGTTTTGCCAGGACTCAGGCGCTCTTTTAATTTTTGATGAAGTGATTACAGGTTTTCGAGTGGCCCTAGGCGGCGCCCAAAAAATATATGGAATTAGCCCAGATCTAACTTGTCTTGGAAAAATTATAGGTGGAGGACTTCCGGTGGGCGCCTATGGAGGACGAAAAGATATTATGCACCATCTTTCCCCCGAAGGAGGCGTGTATCAAGCAGGAACGCTTTCAGGAAACCCCTTGGCTATGGCTGCGGGATTGGCGACTCTTCGAGAACTTTTTCAAAGAGGAACCTATGGAAGGCTAAAGGCAAAGACAACCTATTTTTGTGAAAGGCTCCAAAATATTCTTCAAAAGGCCCAGAGCCCATGTCAGTTGAATTGGACAACGGGGATGTTTACTCTCTTTTTTAATCCCTCAAAAGTAACAAATTTTTATAGTGCGATGCTTTCAGATACCCAAGCTTACGCACGTTTTTTCCATGCCATGCTTCAAAAAGGAATTTATTTGCCCCCTTCTCAGTTTGAGGCTAATTTTATTTCTCTTTCTCATTCCAAAAAAGAGTTGGATATTGTTTTAGAGAGCATGAGGCATTATTTCCTATGAAAGATGATGATCGTAGGGCCCAATATTTTAGAAAATATGCTACCGTAACGTTTCTGGTTTTAGAAATTGTTATTTTTGTTATTGTGGGCATGGGAGTTGGAGATTATTTGGATCGAAAAGTAGTGGGCCATGGCAATGTGGGCGTAGCGCTTGGAGCGCTTTTAGGGTTTGGCATGGGTATTTATAAATTTTATGTGGATACCAAAAGATTTTTAAAATAAAAGCCGTCACAGAGGCATTACGATGAAAGAGCAAGATTTACTTTGGATTGAAAAAACAAATGGGCTGATGGGCGCGGGACTTTTATTGGTCAGTCTTTATTGGATGTCGTGGAGGCTGAGCCTTTCAATTTTAATAGGTTTTTTGATTGCTGCAGCTAACTTTTGGGTCTTAAAAAAAGTTATTTTAAAAGCTTTTCAAAAACAATCATCTGGGCAGGTTGGAAAACTTAAATTAGGAATGGCGCTTGTATTTAAGTATTTGTTATTGTTTGTATCTGTGGGGCTTTCTATCATTTATTTTAATTTACATATGGGGGGTTTATTGATAGGAATGTCCACCTTAGTAATATCTATGATGATGTTAGGACTAAAACATATTTTTTTATCTTAAGATGGAACACGGCTTTACTTGGTTTCAATTCATTCCTGGACTAAAGCACCTGCCGCATTGGGTGGCGGGATCTCTCATGATTTTTTCTATCATTGCGTTTCTTTCTTTGCTTGTAAATAGAGCTCTTCAAAAGAGAGCCACGTATCTTATTCCAGACGAGCATTTTTCACTGCTGACTCTTTTTGATGTTGCTGTTGAAAAACTTTTAGCTTTGGCAGAGTCTGTGATGGGCCATCACGATGGGAAGAGATTTTTCCCCCTTATGGCGTCTCTTTTTATTTATATTCTTTTGTCAAATCTCATGGGACTTATCCCAGGATTTTTGCCTCCGACAGATAATCTCAATACGAATGCAGCGTGTGCGTTAACGGTATTTATTTTTTATAACTATCAAGGATTTAAGGCTCATGGGATAGCCTATCTTAAACATTTTATGGGGCCTATTTGGTGGTTAGCGCCCATTATGGTTGTGATTGAAGTTATTAGCCATTTGGTGCGCCCTGCTTCTTTGAGCATTCGTCTTTTTGGAAATATTTCTGGAGATCATTTGGTGTTGGGAATCTTTTCTCATCTGGTTCCGATTGGAGTTCCTGTTATATTTTTGTTTTTAGGTTTATTTGTTTCAGTCATTCAAGCTTTTGTCTTTACGTTGCTATCGATGGTATATATTTCGTTAGCAACAGCACATGATCACTGAAAGGAGAATAGTATGATACGAAAAATAACACTCATGGCATATGCCTTTTTAATGACGAATCTTTTTGGAGCGTTGGCATTTGCCCAAGAACATGGAGCGGCCCCTTCTCAACAAGCAGATATATTTGTGAAAGCAGCCTTGGCTCTGGCAGCAGGGATTGGGATTGGCCTGGCATCTTTTGGCGGAGCCTTAGGTCAAGGACGGGCCGCGGCCTCAGCCTTGGAAGGCATTGCAAGAAATCCAGGAGCATCAGATAAGATTTTTGTTCCCATGATCATTGGTTTAGCGCTGATTGAATCTTTGGTGATTTATGCTCTGGTGATCGCCTTCACGTTAGCTGGGAAAATTTAAGACGTTTTTTAAAAATTGTCCTGTTAGAGAAGAAGGATGTTGGGCCAGTTCTTCTGGAGAACCTTCAGCCAGAATAAAACCACCCTTTTCTCCGCCCTCGGGGCCCATATCTATAATGTGGTCGCTGGACTTAATAACTTCTAAGTTGTGTTCGATGACGACAACCGTATTTCCAAGCTCCACCAATTGATGGAGCACTTTAAGAAGTTTTTGAATATCTTCAAAATGTAGGCCTGTTGTGGGCTCATCCAGAATGAAGAGCGTTTTTCCTGTACTTCTTTTACTCAACTCACGTGCCAGCTTAATTCGCTGGGCTTCGCCTCCAGAAAGGGTTGTGGCTTGTTGTCCCAGCTGAACATAGCCCATGCCAACATCTAGCAACGTTTGCAGTTTAGATTTAATTTGAGGAATACGATTAAAAAATTCTAAGGCTTCTTCAATGGGCATGGACAAAACATCAGAAATATTTTTTTCTTTATAGCGAATTTCCAAGGTTTCCCTGTTGTATCTTTGGCCTTGGCAAAGATCGCATGGTACGTATACATTGGGCAAAAAATGCATTTCAATTTTAATAAGCCCTGCTCCCCCGCACGATTCACAGCGCCCCCCAGACACATTAAAAGAGTAACGCCCCGGGGTATAACCGCGCACTTTGGATTCTGGTAGCCCAGCAAAAAAATTTCTAACCAGAGAAAAAATACCCGTATAGGTGGCAGGATTAGATCGGGGAGTTCGTCCAATGGGAGATTGATCGATATCGATGACAGAGTCGATGTGTTCTATGCCGCGTAAGTTTTTATATTTTCCAACCCTAAGATGGGCCTTATAAAGATGGTTGGCTAAGGCGCGATAGAGAGTGTCTAAAATGAGAGAGCTTTTTCCAGACCCAGAAACACCGGTGACACAAATGAAAAGCCCCAGAGGAATTTTAAGGGAGACATTTTTAAGATTATTTTCTTGGGCTTCATCTAATTCTAAGAAAAGCTGGGTGGGCCTTCTACGACGGGTGGGAATAGGAATAAATTTTTGTTTATTCAGATAGGCTCCTGTTAAAGAGAGGGGATCTTTCATGATGTGCGAAAGCGTTCCCTGGGAAACAAGAGATCCCCCATGGACGCCAGCCCCGGGCCCCATATCAATGATGTGGTCTGCAGAACGAATGGTTTCTTCATCGTGTTCTACAACTAAAATGGTGTTGCCTTGATCCCGAAGGGCCTTAAGCGCGGCAATAAGCTTTTGATTGTCTTTGAGATGAAGGCCAATACTAGGCTCGTCTAAAATATAAAGGACGCCGGTTAATGCAGAACCAATTTGGGTGGCCAGCCGAATCCGCTGGGCCTCTCCCCCAGACAAAGTTGCGGAAAGACGACCTAAGGCCAGATATCCCACGCCTACATTTATGAGAAAAGAAAGGCGTTCTGTAATTTCTTTAAGCATGCGCTCTGCAATAGAATATTCTCGCGGTGCCAGATTCAAGCTTTTGAAAAATTCGAGGGCTTGAAATAAAGAAAGTTGGCAGAGATCAAAAATAGTTTTGTCTTTGATTCTAATACTTAAAGCTTCTTTTTTCAGACGACTTCCATGACAACTGGAGCAGGGCGTCTCATGAAAAAAATCTACTTCTTCTAGATCCTCGGGAGTACCGCTTTCTAATATTTTTTCTACTTCGGAGGTAATGTCTTTAAACCCAAGGCCCCCACACTCCTGGCATGCCCCAGAGGAACTATTGAAAGAAAAAAGACGGGGTTCGAGTTCTGGAAGACTGGCCCCACACTCCTGGCATGCAAAGCGAGAACTTAAAAGCAATTCTCCTGGTTCATCTAAAAATTCTATTTTCACAAGGCCGTCTGCCAAAGTAAGTGCGGTTTCAAGGGATTGAGAAAGACGTGCATGGATGTTTTCTTTGAGAATCAGGCGATCCACAGTGACATCTATCGAATGCTTTTTATTTTTGTCTAAATGAATAGATTGAGAAAGATCAAAGGATTCCCCATCAATTTTAACTTTAATAAACCCTTGCTGCCGCAGATCATAGAGCTCTTTTTGATATTCTCCTTTTCGATTTCGAACAAGGGGGGCTAAAATATTTATTTTTTCTCCAGCAGGACGTTTTAGAATTTGGTCTATCATTTGATCTATGGACTGGGAGGAAATTTCTTTATGGCAATTAGGACACAGGGCTTTTCCAATACGAGCAAAGAGAAGGCGCAAGTAATCATAAATTTCTGTGACGGTTCCAACCGTAGAGCGGGGGTTTTTAGAAGCCGTACGCTGTTCGATGGCAATCGCAGGAGAAAGACCGTCGATAGATTCTACATCGGGCTTTGCCATAAGCTCTAGAAACTGACGGGCATAGGTTGAAAGAGATTCAACATAGCGTCGTTGTCCTTCAGCATAAAGCGTATCAAAAGCCAAAGAAGATTTTCCAGAACCACTGACTCCCGTAATGACAACTAATTTTTGTCTAGGAATTTTAAGATAAATGTTTTTGAGGTTATGCTCTTTGGCTCCAATAATGGAAATGAAGCTCTCGGTCATAATTCTTTGAGTTTATTTTCAATGAGAGCTCTGATTTCTTGAAGGCGGTGTTCCGAAGATGCCTCAAATCGGAGAACCAAAACAGGCTGGGTATTAGAAGCGCGAACCAGGCCCCATCCATCTGAAAACTCAACTCGTACTCCATCGATGTCTATGGTGTCATAGCGAGACTTGAAATAACGTTTGGCTTTTTCTACGACATCAAATTTCTTTTCATCAGGACAGGGAATGCGAATTTCTGGAGTAGAAAAAGTTTGAGGAATATCGGAGAGCAAATCCGAAAGAGACCTATTCGAGCTCGATACAATTTCAAGAAGTCGACACGCGGCATAAATGGCATCATCAAATCCATAATAGCGATCAGCAAAAAACATATGCCCGCTCATTTCTCCAGCCAAGAGAGCTTTTTCTTCTTTAATCTTAGATTTAATTAAAGAGTGTCCTGTCTTCCAAAGAATAGGTCGCCCCCCTTGTTTTTTGATGTCCGAAAAAAGCTGATTTGAACACTTCACCTCTGCAATCACGGCTGCCCCGGGATGGTATTTGAGAACCTCTCTGGCATAAAGGATGAGAAGCTTATCCCCCCAGATCACAGAGCCATGGGAATCTACAACACCGATACGATCGGCGTCTCCATCAAAGGCAATCCCTAGGTCGGCTTTTTCTTCTTTAACTTTTGAGATAAGATGTTTGAGATTTTCTGGAACAGTAGGATCTGGAAAGTGGTTTGGAAAATGACCATCCATGTCACAAAAAAGCTCGCTGACAGTGCACCCTAGGGTTCGAAATAAGGCAGGAGCCAGCGGGCCCGCGACCCCATTGCCAGCGTCTACGACAATATGTAGGGGGCGTGAAAGCTTGATGTGTTGGAAAATGTAATCTTGGTAAGCCTTATGAATATTAAAGAAAGAAAGGGCGCCTGGCTTTGGGGCTGTATAAAACTTTTTTTTGTAGATTCTTGTTTTAAGATCTTGGATATGGGGGCCATAGAGAGTGTTTTTATCAAGACAGATCTTAAAGCCGTTGTAATCTGCGGGATTGTGGCTTCCGGTTACTTCAACACCATGAGTAAATTCTTGATCAAAAATGGAAAAATACATCAAGGGGGTTGGACAAATACCTAGGTGGACAACGTGAGTTCCCGTACTTAAAAGGCCCCGGACGAGGGCTTGGGTATATTTTTCAGAAGTGATGCGACAATCTCTCCCCACGGCCATGAGGGATTCCTTCTTTTCTTGAAGGAGGGTTCCTATGGCCCTTCCTAGATCTTGGGCAAAAGATTCTGAAAAATCGATTTCTGCAATTCCTCGAATGTCATATTCTCTAAAAATTTCTGGGTTTACATTTCCCATGGAATATTTTTCCTCCGCTTTGCCAATTTAGCCGCCCATTCAATGGCTACCTGCATACTTAAAGGATTGGCTTTGTTCTTTCCAGAAATATCATATCCTACCCCGTGGTCAACAGAGGTTCTAATGAGGGGAAGCCCCAGGGTGACATTGGTTGAAGAATGGAAATTCCTAGCTTTAAAGGGGGTTAAGCCCTGGTCATGATAAAGAGCAAGGGTAGCATCAAAAAAACGCCAGCGGTCCACAAAAAAACTATCTGCTGCATAAGGTCCCGAAAGATGAATGTTTTGGCGATGAGCCCACTGAAGAGCAGGCTTTAAAATAGTTTCTTCTTCTTTTCCTAAGAGCCCCCCCTCTCCTGCATGGGGATTCAATCCCAAAAGAGCAAGCTTGGGGTTGGGAATTTGAAAAAGGCTTTGAAGGCCAGCATGAACATTAAAGATTGTTTTTCGGAGGAGCTCTGGAGAAAGCGCTTTAGAAACATTTTTCAGGGCAAGATGCGTTGTTACCAAAGCAATCCGTTCTTTGGGGGAGACAAAAAACATAGTGGGATGGAAGGGGCGCTTGAAATAACGCTCGCACATGTTTTTGAGAAATTCTGTGTGGCCGGTGAAACGAACCCCTTCTTTTTGAGTAATTTCGTGTTTATCTACGGGTGCCGTAACGAAGGCAGAAGCTTTGTTTTCTAAGCAAAGAAGAGCGGCGTGTTTTAGAGCGCCGTAGCAAGACGTATGAGAAGCCAGTGGGGGAAGAATAAGGACTTTTTTTTGAAGAGGCTTAAAATACTTAGCCTCTCCAATAATAATAGGGGTACACAACTTAAAAATGGAAGGCTTTTGAAGGGCCTTTATAATGATTTCAGGGCCAATGCCCCTAGCTTCGCCCTGCGTGATAGCAATGATAGGCTTCATCGAGAAAGTATTTTAATATACGCTTCTTCTTTTTTCGTTTTTAGCCACTGGTCAAAAACCCTTTGAAATTCTTTTTCATAGAGTGTTTTTTGAATTTCATCTTTGGCTTCTTCAAAGCTTTTCCCTCCCAAGGAAGAGATTTCCAAAACTTCAATAAGGTGAAGTCCTGCAGGAGTTTCAAAGGGGGCGCTTAGAGTTTTTTGAGAAAGGCCCTGCAAGGCTTTTTTAAAAGGAGCACTTAAATCAGAATCTTCTAAAAAACCCAAATCACCCTTGGATTCCTTGGCAGCGTCATCGCCGCTATATTTAGTCAAAATCTCTTCAAACGGAATCCCCTTTTTATATTCTGAGTACGCCTGTTGGGCTATTTTTAATTTTTCTGATTTTTCAGAGGGGGTCTCTGCTGGAAAAAAAATCTGTCTTAAGTGGTATTTTTTTTTCGAGGATTTATCTTTGACAAAGTTGTAATAGTAAGCGCGAACGTCCTCTTTTTTAATCACAATAGAAGATTTAATTTCTCTTTCTAAAAGCTTTTGTTGTTCGATGCCGCGCTTAATGTTTTCTTGGTATTTTTTAAAACTTAAGCCCCGTTGTTTTAAAAAGTCGATAAGTTGAGCCTGGGTAATCCCTTGAGCTTTTAAAATAGTACTAATCTGGGCTGAAACTTCTTCTGGGCCTGAGGAGAGGTCTAGTTTCTTAACAAGTTGTTTGGTAAGCTTTTCTTCAATGAGAGTATTTAAGTTTTTTTGAGACTCTTTAAGTTCGGATTGAGTGATGATGTCATCATTAATGATGGCCACAATACGATCTACAACTTTGCCATAAGTGGAGCACACAAAAGAAAAGAAAAAAATAAGCAAAAACAAAAACTTATGAATAGCCATGACGCTTTTGTATCAAGAGGTGTTTTTTTTGTCAAAATAATCCTATAGAGAAATGAAGCCTTCCCATGGGTTCGTTGGCCGCTTTGTTTCGGGCCAAAATAAAACCAAAATCAAGGTTCATGGGACCAATGGGCGTTGCATATCGAAGGCCGGGTCCGATAGAATGTCTAAAGCGGCCCTTGGAGGTAGGACTGTCAAAAAAAACATTTCCTCCATCAAAAAAGAGCGCAACTCCAAAATCTGAAAAAACATGAAATTGTAGGTCTGATTTATAGTTGATAAACGAAGTTTCAAAAATTTGAGCGTTTTTGGTATCTGAGCCAATGACATCTTCTTTAAAGCCCCGAAGGGTAGAGCGTCCCCCTAAATAAAATCGTTGGTCGGCGGGGATTGGATGAATAGAAGAAAAGGAATGGGCATATCCTCCTCTTCCTGACAGAGCTAGCGTAATCCATGACCAGGGGGTAAAATACCAACTGGTGGCCAAAAGATTTCGAGTAAGGCTCACCTCGCTGTTGCTTCCAATTTCAGGAAGGAAAAAGAAGCTTGAAAGGCTGTGAGAAGAACCCTTCTTAGGATTAAAAGAGTTATCCCTAAAATCAAAAAGGAGGGACGGGCCTAAAGATGCGATGCCTTTTTTTTGGATATCTCTGGGATCTAGAGCATGGAAAATATCTCTATATTCAAAACTGTATTGAAGTGTGAGGCGCAAAAAATCCCAAAGGCCCTTATCAAGGCTAAATTTCCCTTCCCATGAACGGACATCAAAAGGAAGAGTAGTGTCTTTTTTATGAATGATATTGAACCTGGCCATGAATGGAATTGAAGCCAAATAAGGCTCAGAAAGACCCAGCTCTAATTTTCGTTCCAAGAATTTATAGGCCTGGAGTTTTCGATTCACCTCTCCTCGGGCAGAGATGACGCGATTCCACCCCCCCATATTTCGGTAGGCCACACCTGAATATCCATGAATACCATCATCTGTTTTAAAGCCACTTCCCACCTCCACCAGGCCCGGTCTTCGTTCGGTGACCTCAACCAGAACGTCATTTTCTCCAGGTCGGAAATCTCCGGAAAGAGGTTGAATACGAAGGCCACTAAAAAGTCCCAGATGAAGAAGTTGGCTTTCAGTCTTTTGAATTTCTTTGGGATTCCAAACCCCCCCCTTTTGAAAAGTAAGCTCTCGTTCTAAAACCCGATTGTGTGTTTGGACTGTCCCACGAAAGACAATGTTTCCTATTTTTGCTTGAGGCCCTTCAGATACTTGAATATTGAGGTAGGCTTCTTTTCGATCTGGGGAATAAGCAATCAGTTTCTCTGGGGAAGCATTTTCAATTTTCATTTTTAAAAAACCATGGGTTTGATAAAATTCAATAAGTTTATTTAAATAACCATCAATTGCTAGAGGGTTTAAGGGGGCATCTAAAGAAAGCTGGATTTCTTTCAAGAGCGTTTCTTTACCAAAGGACGGGTTTCCACGAATTTGAACATCTTTAATGAGTGTTTGGGGGCCTTCTTCAATAAGAATTTCAGGTGTAACGGTCTTTTTATCTGCGTCCCAGTTTAAGTTTGGGATTGAAACCTTTGCAAATAAAAATCCCTGATTTTTTAAGTGATCCTTCAAGGATTGGGTCAGAGTGTCTAGGATTTGGGGATCATAAATCTTCCTAGGTGTGAGTATTTGAATGAGCTGTTGATAATGAGGTTCATCAAAATGTTGGGAGCCGTGGATTAGAAATTTTTGAATTTCAACTCGATGGGATTCTTGAACAACAAAGGTGATAATTTTTTTATTGTTCTTTTTATCTAGGTCTGTGTGTTGGCTCAATTGGACATGGTAAAAGCCTTCTTTGCGGTAAGACGATAAAATGTGGCTTGCAATATCTTCTAGAGTCACTATTCCACTGCCCTCTTCTTTGGTTAAGGGGGTTAAGAGAGCAGGTGGGCTGAAGACTGTGACCCCTTCAAATTCGAACTGATACTGGGGTCCAGGGGCCAGCGCGATAAAGAGCGTGGCCCTGGTTTTGTCTGAATTAAAGGTTATTTTTTCTGGGAAGAGCTTAGCCTCCAGATGTCGTTGTTTGAAAAAATAGTTTTTTAAGTATAAGAGATCTTGTCTAAGAGTCTTTGGAAAATAAAGATCCCCTTCTTTTAAGGATAAAAGAGAGCGAATATATTTGGATTTAGGACGACCTGTGGATTCGACTGAAATTTTTTCAATGGTTGCTGGAATTCCTTCTTCAACCTCAAAGATAACTTGAACCACGTGAGGTTTTTGGGGAGCCAAAAATTTTATTTGAATGTGTGTTTGAAAATAACCTACTTCTTCGTAGAGAGACAAAAGAGCCTTTTTGTCGTCAACCAGCATTTGTTCAGAAAAAAAGCCTCCCTCTTTAGAAGAGAGGGATCTCAAAAGAGCGATGTCTGAAAAAAAAGCATTTCCCTTAAATTCAACAGAGTCAATTTTTCTGGAAAGTTCAAAGACAAAAGAGATGTCCACAAGGCCCCCTGCTTTGTCCAGGACATGAATAGAAATATTGTGAAAGCGCTTGGAAAGATAAAGGCGCTTCAAAGCGGCATCTATTTTCTTTGAGGAAAAGCTTTGGCCGGAGAATTCCGAGAGGTCTTGCTCTAATTCAGAAGTGTCGAAATCAGGGGGGGCCACCACAGACACTTTTTGAATTTTTTTACCTTCAAAAGTTTCACCAAAAAGATCCACCCCCAAGAGTCCCAAGGCAATGAGCAAGGATAAAAATATAAAAGTTTTAGATTTCATCGAAATTCAAATTGGGCTTTTACATCTAATCCCAAGCTAGAGTTATTTTGAAGCTCTTCATCGCTCACATCTTCCCAAAAACCCAAAATAGAAAGATGGCGGTTGAGATTAAGCTTAATATTAAATTCCTTATCTGTAAAAATAGACGTGCGATCTAGAGTGGAGGTAAAGGTAGTGTCCACTTTTTTTCCAATGCTTTTTCCTAAAAAGAGACGAGGAACAGTTGCGTGTTTGGTATCAGAATAAGAAGGAGAAAGCCCCAGGCGCACACCTAAAGACTGTTTTGCGGCGGATTGAACATGTTCTTCTAAGCCTCCTAAAAGCAAGGAGCCTAGTTCTGCAGAAGAAAGCGTTTGTCCTCCCTCTTTTTCAATGTCTGTTCGAGTAGTGCCTACCGTAAGAAGTGAAACAATATCTGCCTCTGGTAGTGGAGGGGTCGAAGAGAGCAAAACGGTATATTTAGATGGGGTCCCTTCAAGCGCCAAAGAGACCTGATATTCCTTAACGGCCGTTTCAGCTTTGATTAAGAAACGAGGAATGATGCTATACGGATGATCAAACCGAATGTGCCCTGTCGTGAGCTCGAGGTCATTTCCTTTAAAAAAGACACGTCCGGAAATAACATCAATATCTCCGGCTAAATTGGGAGCTCCATTGGTTCCAATCAGATGCAGATGACTGCGGGCTTCTAGTTGGGCCAAGTTATTTTTAACAAGAATATTTTTAGGCGCCACAACGTCAACATCAAATTGAAGAAGGGGAGCTTCAAGGGAGGGGACCTTAGGCAAGTACGTTTCTTTGCTAACATTTTTTTGAGAAAAGAGAAAAGAGGATTCTTTATATAGGAGCTCATGAATGAAAATTTTTCCACTGAGTTGATACGGCCGTGCATTTCCTTTTAAAGTAAGTTCTCCAGAAATAAGATTTTTAAGTTCAGGAGGATAGGGAAAATGAGTTTGGGATATTTGAGCGCTTAAATTAAATTGGGGAGCCAAGCGGTCTCCCAAAAGAATTTCTCCTCGAACATCAGCGGGACCATCGCCGATTCGTCCAGTAATTTTATCAATAGAAATTTTATTTTGACTAAAGCCAATATTAGAAGAAATGTCTTCAATGGCAAAAGGCAGAGAATTTATTTTAAGAAAGCCATGTTGAAGGAGAAAATTACCAAAAAGTTTTGGGTGAGAAAGAAAGCCTTCAAGCTTTGTTGATATTTTTGCGCTGCCACCGCTTTTTTCAACAAAAGGTAAGAGAAGTTGCAAAAGCTGAAAATTGAAAGGACCCTCAAGAGAAAATGCCAGCTTTCCATTGCTATCTTTTTGTCCTTGAAGTTCAAGATGTGTTTCAGTTCCCGAAAGGGTTAAGGGGTGAAGAAGAACGAAGCTTTGTTTGGCTTCAAGCCAAAAAGGCTGAGAATTAAAATAATGAAAGTCGTGGCCTTGGAGATCTAGGCGGTCTAATTTTAAAGAGGCTGAAAGTATTTTTGCAGGGGATCCTTGCCCTTCTATATCTAGAGCTCCACTCAAGGAGCTTTTTAAATCAATAAATTTTTTCTGGAAGAAAGAAAGCGTAGGCGCAAGGTCGGCATTTAAAAACTGAGCATGAAGTTCGTAAGTGTACGGAGAAGTTAGTTTTAGCAATCCTTTCTGGGTAATTTGATTGTTGAGAAAGGAAGAACGAAGATCCAAGAGTCTATTTTTGAAGGTTGCCTGGATCCAAGAAGCAAAAGCCATTTCGATGAAAATTTGTCCAGAAGGATTCAATAAGTCTCCCTCCACCTGGCCATGGAGGTTAATAGGCCCTTCTAATAAAAAAGGGAGAGTGTCGAATTCAGAAAACTTCAATTCTCTGGAAAGGAAAGAGAAATGAACAGAGTTAGACGTGTCAACAAGGCCCGCCCCCTCTATAAGGCCATTTTTCTTTTGAAGAACAAGCTTTGGGAAATGAATGCTTTTGTCTTCAGATACTGTAAAGGGAACAGATAAAAGTGAAAAACTTTCTCCCAAAATGGAAAATTGCTTTACTTCGAGGCTTCCAGATCCCCTCTGGTTTTGAAATAAAGTAACGAGTTTCCCCTGGGAAGTTCTTTGGGGATGTTTGAAAAAGAACGCTGTTGAAATGTAAGAAGGGGCCACGGTCAGGCTTCCTTGAAGGTCTCCCAGAAAGAGGTTTTCAAAAAAAGCGTTCTTAAACGTTAAGGAAGTTTTTATGAGGGATTCTTTTTTTTCAAAAGAACATTCTGCCTGGAAGCTGCCCTGGCCTTGAAGTTTATATTTTTGAGTAAAAATTTTGGCCAGATCGACATTTTCTGAGGACAACAAAACAGAAGAAGGAGTTGTTGTGAGCTGAAAAGGGACTTGATTTATGGAAATTTTAGCAGACTCTAGTTTTTTGTCTTTGGTAAACAGCAAAGAGCCTTCCGCATGAAGCTCTAAAAGATCTTTAAGTTTAGGAGGAATCAAAGTGAGATTGGAAAAGTAAAGAGAGTTATCGCTAAAAGATACCGTAACAGAGGCGTCAGGCAAAGAGAAGGTAGAATTTTTATAACGAAATGTGCCCTTGTGACTTTGGGCTTCTATCATAGCTTCGGTGTTTTTGTGAGGAGCGATATTGAGAGAAACCGTGGCGTTTTGAATTTCATAATCTGGATGTGAAATTGAGAGATTTGCATCTTGAATAGCGACCTTGTTAAACTCAAAGCGAAGAATAGGAACCCAAGGAATTTGTCTTTTTTGTTTTTGTGAAGGCTCCATGTGTAGGTGAAAAATGGGTTTTTCAATGACGGCTTTATTGAGAGCAAGATGCCCCGCAAAAAGCTGTAGAACTTGAACCGAGGCTCGGAGATGAGGAATGTGGATAAAGGTTTTTGAATGTCCCTCCATTTTTATATTCTCAATGGTTAAAGAAGCCCTCAAAAGGGAAAAATTTATTTTTTCAATAGAGACCCTTAAATCTAAGTACTTAGAAGCAATGGTTTCTAGATAGGGTTTTAAAAGATAATTTAAGAGGTTCCCCTTGGTAAAATAAAAAGAGATAGAAAAAACAAGGATTACAATAGGAATGAGCCAACCTAAGAAGCTACCATGATATTTTTTCATTTTTAAAATGTATTTTTGCTACGAATTTTTTTAATTCTATCAGCAATGTCGCGATAGAACTTGTCTTCTTTTTCAATTTGTCTCAGACAAGAAAGAGCCTTCCCCTCTGTGCCGCTCAATTCATATGCCTGACTTAGACTATATAATAGCTCTAGTCGCAGTTCTTTGGGAAGTTTTAAGTTTTGATGAAGGGTTTTTTCTAGAAGAGAGATACACTCAAAGGCACGCTCAGCTTGGAGATAACACAATCCCAAAACATGAGAGCACATGGGGCTGAACGTGGCGTCTTGAGTCAGAGACAAGGCCCTCTTTAAGTATTCGATGGCTTCTTCAAATAACCCCATTTCTTTATAACCAATGGCCAGCTCATATAGGGACTCTGGAGAAAGTTCCTCCAAGGGGGTTTTTAGATGAAAAGGGGGGACGTTGGGGGGTGCTTCAATTTCAATTCCTAGGTCTTTTTCTAAAGCGCGAATGACCTCATCTTTAGAGTTTCTTGGAGGGTTTCTTGGTGAGCCCCTGGGTGGATCTTTTGGGGAGAGAGAATTTTCCTCGGGTTTTTCTAAAAGCTGAGGGGCTGCAGGAGGGGCCTGAGAGGGTTCTGGGGGCACACGGGATAGAGCTTCTTGGGCTAAGAATTTTTGATTTAAGTCTTCATAAATATTGGCAAGGGCTACATAGATATGAGGCTCAGAAGAAAGAGAAAGGGCTTTTTGGTACGCGGCCAAGGCTTTTTGATGAAAATTTCTTTTAAAAAAAAGGTATCCCAGTTTTTCATAAAGATGTGCGGCCTCACTATTTTTTTTATGTTTTAAAAGAAGGGCAATTTCTCTTAGAAGATAGTACTCGTCATCCATAGACTTTAGGCATGTGTATTAGGCATCAAGGATTCTTAAGCGCTTGTCGATTTCAGAAAGAACTTTTCCGCCCTTGGGCGTGCAAAGAACGAGATCTTCGATTCTTACCCCCCCCCACTTGGGGATATAAATGCCAGGCTCAATAGAAAACACCATATTTTCGTCCAGCACATCGGAGCTGGCGGTATTTACCATGGGGCGTTCATGAACAGCGATACCAATACCATGGCCCAGCCCATGTCCAAAATATTTTCCATAGCCTTTTTTATCAATATACTCTCGCGCAACCTTGTCTATTTCTTTGCCCATTTTTCCAGGTCTAATTTTTTCAACAGCAAAGTCGTGGGCATCTTTGACAATGGTATAAATTTCTTTTTGTTTTGAAGAAAGTTTTCCGAGGCCCACCGTACAAGTTTCATCTGAGCAGTAGTTATTAACCACGTTTCCAAAATCGATGGTAATAAGCTCTCCGCATTTAACCTTTTTTGAAGAAGCCCGGCCATGGGGCAGCGCACCTCGAGGGCCTGAGGCGATAATGGTATCAAAAGAAAGCTTTTCTCCACCGGAATTTCGAATTTCAAACTCAAGCATTTTGGCAATTTCTTCTTCGCGTAGCCCGGGCTTGATCCGAGGAAGAATTTTTTCAAAGGCAAGCTTGTTGACATGAATGGCCTTTTGAATATTTTTTATTTCTTCTGAGGTTTTTACCATTCGAATGTAAGCGGGATCTTCAACAATGGGGACTAGTTCTACACCTGAAAGCCCTTTTTGATAAATTAGATATTGTGAAAAAGTTAAGGCCCCGGCTTCGAATCCTAAACGCGTTAACCCGAACTTTTGAAGTTGTTGGGCAATAGAATGGGTAGAATCTCTGGCGACCTCAATAATTGTAAATCCTTTGACTTGTGCTTTGGCCTGCGTCATATAACGAAAATCAGAAAAGAAAAAAGATCCGCGGTCCGTAACAAGCAGCGTTGCGGTGGATCCTGTAAAATGGGATAGGTAATGAACATTTTGAAGATTAGAAACCAAAAGGGCCTGGATGTTATATTTTTGAAAGTAGTTTTGAATGATGGAATTTGAATTTTTCATGTCTTTAGCCTTTCTTTGGGCCTTTCTTTGGGCCCTTTTCTGGGCCCCTCTATTGTTTGAATGAGAGCATGTAATCCGAGTTCATAACTTTTGGGACCAAAGCCTACCACTTGTCCATCCACCACATCAGAAATCAAAGACTGCTTTCGAAAAGGTTCTCTTTTATAAATATTAGATAAGTGAACCTCTACGGTTGGAATTCCAACCGCGACCAATACATCCCGAATGGCAATGCTGGTATGTGTATAAGCCGCAGGATTAATAAGAATGCCATCCACTTTGGATGCCCATTTTTGGATTTTGGTGACCAGGGTTCCCTCGACATTGGATTGGTAGGAAAAAAGAGTATATTTTTGTGCGCGCGCAATCTTTTTAAGATGAGCATTGATTTTTTTAAGAGAAAAGGAGCCATATAAAGAAAGTTCGCGCTTGCCTAGCAAATTTAAATTAGGGCCGTGAAGGACAAGAATTTTTTTTGTTTTCATGAAAGCCGAACTCGAGTTTGTATTTTTTTAAGAAGATGTTCTAAGAAAATTACTTTTTTGGGTTTAGAAAATTTTTGGGCAAGGGAGCTATGAACAGGAGCTAAAGAGTGGATTTGAAAATCTTGGATACGGCTTTTTTGGGAAGAAGAAGCTTCGGTGTGGGCTTGTGAAAGTCTTGAAAAAATATTTTGAGCCAAAAGATTTTTGGGATCACTTTGGAGTACGCGCTCTGCTTCAAAAGCAGCTTCAGAAGTTCGTCCCATTTGAGAGTACACATGCGCCAATAAGGCGCGCCCAATAAAATAATTGGGATGCCATTTGAGGCCCTCTTGAAGAATATCTAAGGCTTCATCTAAAAGATCTAAAGAACGATATGTTTCTGCCAGTGGCACAAAATATTTTGAAAGGGGATATTTTTTGTGCATTTTTAGATAATAGTCGAGCAACTCGAGCTTTTTCTTTTTCTGGTTTTCCGAAGAGTTTCCCATCGCGTTTTATTATAGCAATGGATGAGGAAATTTAAAAAGGAATATCTTCATCTCCTGCAGGCTCAGCGGGGGACAAGGGCTCTTCAACGAACGTGGAGTCTTGTTGGAAAGAAGAAGCTTCAGAGGGTGAGGTGGCAGAACGTTCTCCTCCGGACCCCAAAAACTGGATGGTGGCGGCTACAACTTCTGTGGTATAGCGCTTAACCCCGTTTTTATCATCCCAGGAGCGGGTCTGGAGGCGCCCTTCTACATAAGCTTGGCGGCCCTTTTTAAGATATTGGTTGCAAAGCTCTCCTAGTTTTGTCCAAGCAATAATTCTATGCCATTCAGTGCGTTCTTGTTTTTGTCCATCTTTGCCTGTCCAGTTTTCAGATGTGGCTAAATTAAAACGACATACACCTGTTCCTGAATTGGTGTATTTCATTTCTGGATCCGCGCCTAAGCGCCCCACTAAAATTACTTTGTTGACTCCGGCCATACGCCCTCCTTTAGATTAAAAGTTAATGTTTTGAAGCCAAACATAGCTTCAACCCACTGTCAAGTAAGCAATTTTTGTGCCAAAATGAAATCTTACTCTCGGTATTCTATAAATACTTGAATGATATTTGACCAAGGACCTGAGCCATGATCATTGCGGGCGCGTACACGATAGTAGTGTGTGGTACTTTGTCTTGAAATGCTAAGATTAATTCGCATGCTTGATCGTAGCAATTCTGTTTCAAAAGTGCTGGGCCTTGAGAAGGTAGAGTCACTACTTTCTTCTACATCATAGTTTCGAGCCTCTGTGATGCGATTCCACCCCAGTTCAAATGCTTCATTTGATATTACCCGAGTTGGATTAACTGAAAGAGTGGGAGCAGGAAGAGTAGAAGCCGTACCTCGTGAGGGACTTACTGCCACGGTTACAATATTTGAAAAGCGTCCACCACTTTGGCTATTGTCCCCGCGAACGCGGTAGTAGTAGAGCATGTTTTGAGAAACGGTGTTGTGAGCTGGCAATGTTGTGCTGGATACAGTATACAACCGTACGTTTGCGCTTGAGAAGGTAGGAGCCGTAGATTCTTCCACAATATATTCGCGTGCCTGCTCAATTTGTGACCATGAAATCGTGTAAGTTTGATCGGATTGAGCTTGATTGGAATTGACCGTAAGCAGGGGTGCTGGCAGAGGGTTTATGGAGACACTCACTATATTTGACCAGGCGCCTGGGCCCTGTTCATTGCGGGCGCGTACATGATGGTAATAGGTTACTCCTCTGTCTTGGAAATTTCTGATATTGATGCGAGAGGTTGTTTGGGTGGACTGAAGAGAAGAAAGGGCTCCCTGTCTAAATTCAAGGTTATCCGCGCTTTGAAAATCGTATTGGACAGCGCCTGGGATATTACTCCAGCTTAATTGAAAAGCGTTCCCGCCATACACACTGGTTGCTGAAGTGGAAAGCCGTGGAGCTGCCAGTGTTTCTGATGTAGCGCTGCGTCCGGGTTCGATGGCCACAGAAACAGCATTAGACCATCGTCCCTTATTCAGGTCTTGCCTTGCTTGTACTCGGTAATAATAGATAGTTCTCTGATGGACTTCATGATGCTGCTGATCAGAGTTGGGGACAACTTGATATGAAAAAGTTTGGTCTCGAGGGAAAGAAGGCTGAGGTGAGCGTTGCACATAATAATAGGTGGCCCCCTGAACTACGGACCAATTCATCGTGTAAAGTTGGTCCGAATTAACCGAAGTTCTATTGATTGAAAGTTGAGGGGCTTCCATGGCGGTAATGGTTACATCTTTAATATTTGACCACATGCCGGGATTACCATCTGTAAAAATAGCACGAACGCGAAAGTATACATGTGAATCATCCTCGCTGGCACTTTGAAGAAAGGCCCTTCTAGCTTCAATAACCCTTTGAGTTTCAAAGTATGCAAAGTTGCGGTCACGGCTCATGTGGAGCTCATATTCCTGAATCTGTCGGATAGGAGTCCATTGTAGTTGAAAAAGAGTACCATGGCGCACTCTATCGGGACCCGAGAGTGCGATGTGTTGGGGCGAGCTTTCAAGAACTTTAATTAGGGTACTGGGGATCGATTTTTTTGCTTGAACATCTTGACCAGCTTCTTTACTAAGCCATAATTTAACTTTTGTGTCTTGTGTTACGGGGTTATTGGCTTTCGGTTCTTGTTTTGTAACGAGTTCATTTTCTTCAGAGCTTAAAGTGCGTCCTTCATTGATAACCTCAAATGGCAACCCAGATCTTTTTAGAATTTCCTTTGCAGTATGTAGGGGCTTTCCCGTGACTTCTGGAACCGTCGTTTTGTTACCTTGAATTTGGATCTGTCTAAGCGTGTTCCATCCTGCATGAAGGCTGGTTGAAATAAATATAAGGGTCATTGCTAAAATCATCATGGATTGGGGCCGTGGGTTTTTCATGGTTATCTCCTTGTTTGGTTTTCATAAGCTTATCGGGCGGTTATAAATTTTCTTGAGGTCTAAAACTTTAAAGGAGTATGTTGATGGTGCTATGCAAAGAAAAAGAATTGCTATTCTTTTGCTTTTTCTCATCTTTTTGAGTTTTGGGGGTTATTTTGGCTATGCATTTAAAGTAAGCCTTGATGAAGGAAATATTATTTTTCATCCCAAGGCAGAAATTTTGCAAATGCCCGATCACTATCATCTTAAGTTTGAAAATGTGTTTTTTGAAACAAAAGACCACATAAAATTAAATGGATGGTTTTTTCCGGTCGTTGGAGTTGGGGGAGCTAGGCATCCTCAAAAAACACTTCTTTTTTTTCACGGCAACAGTGGAAACGTGAGCAATAATTTAGAGCTTATTTCGATATTTGTCCAAAAAGTGCACCTCAATGTTTTTATTATAGATTATCGGGGCTTTGGAAAGAGCAAGGGTCGCCCCTCCGAAGAAGGCCTTTATCAAGATGCTCAGGCGGCCTACGGTTACTTAACGCAAACAAAACATATTTCAGAAAAAAATATTGTTATCTTTGGACAATCTTTAGGGGGTGCGATCGCCGTTGATTTGGCTTCCAAGCGGCTCGCATCAGCCTTAATTTTGGAAAGTACTTTTACTTCAGCATTGGATATGGCAAAGATTTTTTATCCTTATTTGCCCGTGGGGCTTTTTGTCAAAAGTAAATTTGCATCTTTAGAAAAAATAAAATCTATTTCTATGCCCAAACTTATTATTCATGGTACAGAAGATGAAACGGTTCCCTTCCGGTTGGGTCAAAATCTTTTTGAGGCCGCCCCTGTCCCCAAAGAATTTTATGCGATTTCGGGGGCCCATCATGGAAATGTGTATGATACTGGAGGGCTTTCTTACGTTGAAAAACTCAAAAATTTTACTCAAGTTTTTTAAACATTTGGCCGATCTGAATATACGATGAAGGTTAAGGCAAAAACCAGCCCCATACAAAAGCAAATTGCTCAAGATTATTTGACGCTGGCTCAAAAATATCGCCAAGCGGGCAGATTTAATAAGGCCCTCAATGCGTTGCGAGTGGCTCTCAATACGTATGCCAAATATGCCCAAGCATATAATGAATTAGGGCTTGTTCACCGAAAATTGGGAGAAAGTGAGCAGGCGATTTTGGCCTATAAAAAAGCACTTCAGTTAAATCCTAAAAGTGCAACAACTGCGTTAAACTTAGGGATTTGTTATCTCTATCAAGAGCATGAAGATCAAGCGCTTCAGTATTTTAAAAAAGCTGTTCAAAATGACCCAAAATATGCCTATGCATTTT
>JAHFEZ010000035.1 GCA_023248265.1 Deltaproteobacteria bacterium | reverse complement strand
AGGAAGTTCAAGGGTGCTTATATCGTAGCCTGTTTTTTCTTTTAATCCCTCAACGATAGCTTGCTCAATAGGTGTGAGTGTATCTTTTATATCATTCCATGTTTTTCTTTTGAGTGCGGTTGAAAGAGAAAATCCTTGTTCTCGAAGAAGCTGGCTGGAAGTTGTGGTGGGGATGTCGATAGAATTTTCATGAATAATGACATAGGCATGTGCTTCATCTGAAGTCACTTTTCCGTCGCGATTAAAATCGGATTGAATGCTTTTGCCTTCTTCAGTGGAGCCTCGATAGGCCTCCCAAAAATAGCGGCTATATTCTTCTCTTTTATTAATGTCGGAAGTACATCCTGCAGCGATACGATCGGGGACTTGAGCAAAAAAACCACAGCGATGGGAGGGAGATAAAGAATGGTTTTTCTCCCCACCCTCATAGTTTATTTGAGCAAATCCTCCTGAGTAGCATTGAACCATGACCACTTGTGTTTGAGTTTCTGAGGGAAGCTTGTCGAGTTGTTCTGTAAATTCTTGAACTGAAATTTTTTTCGTGTCCCAGGTCGCAAAATAATTTTTGGTAAAGTCGTTGTCATTGGCATTGCTTCCATGGCCTGTAAAATAAAATCGAAATTTATCTGTGGGAGTGAGTTTATTTTTTATAAGATCCATGAAGTCTAAAATATTTCGTTTGGTGGCAGCTCCGTTTAATAGGTTTCCAAGGGTGTTGTGTCTTAGCTGGCAATTGGGTGTTTCACAGCTATCAAAAAGTCGAGAAAATAGATTGTCTTCAATGGGAAAATTAGAAATTTGTTCGATGACATCTAATGCGGAAGAATTGGGGCCGCTTCCAAAAAGAGCGCTTACTTCTGTGTTTTCAGGATGTAGTTGAGTGATCAGGTCTGAAAATAGCACTAGATTTTTTTCCAGTGCAACCTGGGAATGGTAAGGGTTATATCCTCCCCCCACCCCTAAAAATTGATTGGCAGCTTGTGCAGAAGAAAGCATAGAAACTATTGATATTATTGATAAAAATAACTTTTTCATGAAGCTCCTCAAAGATGTTAGGAGGGGGCTTGGGAGGGCAGCAAGGCCATTCTTATACCAAATATTTGCCTAAAAAACAAGCAATTATAATAATTGCACTTTTGCTAGGGAATGAGTATTTTTAAAGTATGAAAACAGTTGAGAACATAAAAAAAGTATTAAATCGGCATAAGAAAGTTTTGCAGACTAAATTTAATGTTAAAGAAATGGGTATTTTTGGTTCTTATGTTCGCAATGAACAAAAAAAACAAAGTGATTTAGATATCTTAGTAGAATTTGAAGAAGTGCCTAGTTTCTTCCAATTTATTGAACTCGAGGATTATTTAAAAGATATTTTAGGTGTTTCTGTAGACCTCGTTAGAAAAAAAGCTCTCAGAGAAGAGCTTAGAGAAATTATTTTACGCGAAACTGTTGAAGTCATGTGAAAACATGAAGCGCAACACTATAATTTTTATTAAAGATATTTTAAAGAGCATTGAAAGTATCGAAGAGTTCGTTCAAGGGTTAAAGTATGAGGACTTTAAAAATGACGATAAAACTGCCAGCGCTGTGGTGAGAAAGCTAGAAATTATAGGTGAGGCCACAAAAAATATTCCAGAAAATATTAAGAAAAAATATGAGAAACTAAATTGGCGAGGAATGGCTGGAATGAGAGATAAGCTGATTCATGAATATTTTGGTGTCGATATTGAAATTTTATGGAAAGTAGTGAAAGAAGACATTCCCACTATTAAACCCTTCATACAGAAAATACTACAAGAAGAAATAGAGTAGCTTTATTTTTTTAGAAAATCTTTTAAAAAGTAGTAAACAATGACAAAGGTCGCGATGATCAAAGCGGCGGCATCTAATAAAAGTAAATGTCCCCAATTCATATCGATTTCCTCCAGAAGGTGTTGGTAACGACAAAGGCTAACAGAGAAGCTCCCATGGCAGGGTAAAGAGGGGGAGTGAAGGTGCACCAAGGAATGTGAAAAAGTTTATTTCCACAATAAAAAAACGCTGCCACCAAAAGTCCGGCGCACATACTGGCTACCCCCGCGCTTTGTTTTTTGGGGCCTGGGTACCAAAAGCCAATCATCAAAGGCACCAAAAGTGTGGAGGCCATGAGAGAGCCAAATAATTTCCAAATGACTTTAATGGACTTATTAAACCACAGGCCCAAACAAATGGAGAGAATGCCTGTGAAAAAAATTCCAAACTTTGTGGCCCAAACGATCTGTCTTTCAGAAGCATTGGGAGAGAGAATGCGTTGATAGAGATCTCTTGAAATCGTTGTGGCAGCGACGAAAAAATAAGAATCAATCGTCGACATAATGGTTGCCAGCATGCCTGTGACATAAATGCCTTTAATTCCGGAAGGGAGCACTAAGTTTGCCAAATGGAAATAAGCTTGTTTGGGATCGATATTGGAAAATGCGGCTCTGGCATAAATGCCTGCAAAAGTCGTGCAAATATCAAACATCATCCAAAAAAGAACAGAGAGCAAAATCCCTCTTTTGGCTATTTGAGGGGTTTTCGCTGCATAACAGCGTTGGTAAAAATTGGGGTCCACTAATGTGGTCATGGCAATAAATCCCCAAATTAAAATTTCTGTCCACGGCTGATTTCCGGTTAGGGTAAAATGACTAGCCGGAGCATGCGTGACCAAATAATCCCATCCTCCCAGCTTGATATAGGCAAAAGGAATCATGAGGGCTACTCCCACACACATGAGAATAAATTGAAGAAGATCTGTGTAGACATCCGCTGCAAATCCCCCCAGGAGCGTATAAGACATCGATAAAACACCTCCTAAAATGATGCCCCAGGTAAGAGGGATCCCAAAGAGTACTTGAAACATCACCCCCAAAGAAATGACATAGGCCAGAGGTAATACATTGAGAAAATTTAACACCAGCCCAATTTTTCTGGCTGTTTTTCCATAAAAGCGATCGAGTTGATCTGGGAGTGTGTATTGATTGGACTCGCGAAGCCTCACGGCTAAAAATAAAGCAAAAACAATGTAAGAGAGATACCAAAAAAATCCCTGGGTAAACCAGTTATACATTCCATGCGTGTAGGAGATTTCACTGACTCCAATGATGCCTCCATAGTACGTGGACACAAGTGTCCCAATGAAAAGAGGTAGGGTCAGGCGTCTGCCATCTAAAAGAAAGGACTCAACATTTTTAGAAGTTTTGCTTGTGACCATTCCAATGGCAAGAATTGCACCAACATAAATAATGATAATAGTGATATCGAGAATTGAAAGAGTAATCATAGTTTCCCTCCGCTGGCATTACCCAGATCAGGTTACGGGGTCATGGTCTCAAAACCATTTCTCAGCCTCTCAAGCTCCCCCTGAGTGTTAGTAGGATTTCTAATGGATTTATTTAGAAAACACAAGCGAAGAATTGATTGACTTCGCTCCAGAATTTACTAAGCTTTGGTCGTTTATGAAACGTGTGATGATTACGAAACGTATAGTGGCCCTTTGGGTTTTGGCCTTTGGAATTTTTATTTCTTTCCCTTCATTTGCCGCAAGAGAAAAAATAGCTGCTAAGCGTTTAGAACCGGGCCGGTGGGCATTTTCTTTTAAAGTGATTGGGGATATTCCTATCAATTCTCCTATTCACAATCGATTTAAATCGGGCTTGGGAGCAGGGGCGCGAGCAGGCTATGGGTTTTGGGAAGGGCTCTCCCTTGAGGGTGATTTTCAATATGATCGCTTATTTCGCGAAGGGGGCCCTGCAGAGGATGAAGGAGATAAGAATCTAACCTCTGTAGCCGCAGGACTTCGGTATACATTTAGTCTTTTGCGCGATGATATCTCAGCGTATCTTTATGGGGTTCCTGGCGTTACGTTTGATTATACACAAGGGAACAAAAATAATTTTGAACTGAGCTATGCCCTAGGCACGGGGATGGATTTTAATTTAACAGAAAGATTTTCTGTGGGCCCTTTGGTTCAGTTTCGTCAAATCTTTGAGGCTTCAGACATTGACTTGATTAGTATTGGAGCAGCGTTTACATACCTATTTAATTAAGTTGAACACACACTTTTTGACATATACTGCGTTCTCGCCTTGCTTGTCATTGGAGTTTTTTGGTCAACGTACTTTAAGTACGCCTCGGCTTTTCATCAACTATCTTGGGCGGCTGCGGCCTTGTCTCTGTCAAAAATTGTGTGTTCAATTGTTACTTCTCTTAATTCCCATTTCCTTATGGGCAAAAGAAGTTCCGTTTTCCATTGTTTTTACGGGAGATCTTCATTCGAGTTTTGAGGTCCGTCCCAATCCTCAGGGATTGGGAGGAATAGCGCGGCTTAAAACAGCTCTGACGCAACTGAAAGCTCAGTCTCAAGAAAAGGGATCGGCGGTCATTCAGCTCGATGCAGGAGATTGTACGGAAGGATCGATTTATTTTAATTTAGGGGCTGGAGTGGCTTCTTTTGAGATGCTCAATCGCTTGGGATATGATGCCGTGGCGGTTGGAAATCACGATTGGTACACTGGGCCTGCAGTTTTAGAGAAGGTTCTTTCTCGTGTGCCTCTCAATTTTAGTTTTTTGTCGGCCAACTTAAACTATCGTTATTTACCCGAAGACAATCATTTGTCTCAAAAAATTAAGCGCTATGAAATATTTTATTGGGTGGATGGAAAGTTTCTCAAAAAGGGGCAAGATGGTTTTACACCCCAAGACGGGGTGGAGTATTTTAAAGTAGGAGTTTTTGGGCTTTCTACGAATGAAGCTGCCTATCAGTTTTTCTTTGATCCCGTGAGAGTTTTAAATCCTATCAGTGAAGCTCGAAAAACTGTTTTGCAATTGCGTCGGACTGAAAAAGTGGATGCCATTGTTTTGCTTTCTCATTTGTTGGATGAAGATGATATCGCGATTGCTCAAAATGTTTCTTCTATCGATGTGATTATAGGTGGCCACTCTCATAACAAAGTGATTCCCAATGAAAACGGCCAGCCCATTGTGATTAGAGGAGAAGAAGGATCCAACATTACCTGGCTTGCAAAGGCGGGGGAATTTGCAAAATATGTGGGCCAGATGGATTTGGTTTTTGATACCACTCCCCACAAAATGCTTTGGGAAAAATCTCATTATTCTTTAAAGCAAATAGACAAACGTTTTGAAGAAGATGCAGAAGTGAAATCGCAAGTCGAAGCCTATAAAAGCCAACTGGCCCAAAAATATAAGGATATTTTTACGGATCATGTGGCCGATACAGCTATTCCTTTGGTGAAATCGGGTACGACAGAATCTTATTTGGGAAATTTAGTGGTCAATGCCATTTATGAAAAAACTCAAGCGCTGGGGGCTCATTTTGCTATTAATAATTCGGAATTTTTTTCCCATGGGTTGATTGCAGGCCCTCTTAGAAGTGTGGATATTTATAATATGCTTCCTTTAATTTATGACCCCATCAAAGATATCAGCTGGACGATTTGGACGTTTGATATGGATGGAGCCACACTTAAAAAAGCCATTGATCTTGTTTTTATGTTGGGGCGTTTTTTTGATGTGGCAGGACTTCAAATTATTTATAATCCGGATCAGTTTCCAGAAAAAGTGGTAAGCCTTAAATATCAAGGAGAAGAAATCTTAGATGATCAGATCTATAGAATTGCCTCTAGCCAAGGTATTATTGAAGCGCTCAAACAAGTTAAAGAAGAGCTTCCAGGGTTAACCAATATCCAAGATACACATGTGGAGCTTTGGCCAGTTCTTCGAGACTATTTTAAAAGCCATAGTCCCATTCGTTCTGAGGACAGTTTACTTAAAGTATCGGGGCGTATTCGCACGGTTCAGCCCGATTTGGCGCTTTTAAATGAAAATGTAACGACTCGTGTTAGTGCCCGTGTTGTAGAGGGAGAAACTCCTCAGATTGTGATCTCTATGGGTATTCAAAACTTAGGTTATGGAGGGCTTTTGCCTGAAGAAATTGAAAAAGCGCAAACAGATCCAGATGAGCTTTTGATTTATTATGATACGACTCCCGAAGATGCAACAGATGATATCGATCCTTCTAAACCTGGAGCACAGTTTTTGCCTGCACGTTTTAAATTTTGGAAATCTACATTGGATACCACTCCTCCTTCTGTCAAATTGCTCGATAAGCTCTTAGTGCCTTCTTTGAAAAAGGATGAATCGGCAACGATGACTTTGACGTGGGATGTTTCTTCTTTGGCGCCATCCCAACTTCCTTACGTAGTTTATTTATTTTTGAAACAGGCCAGCGGGACTGGATTTATTTGGGTCCCTTTAGAAAACGGTGAGAAAATGAGAAAGTTTGTTAAGATGGATGAAAGTCAATTGGATAACAATAAAGCCAAGATTTTTGTCACTTTGGAACCTACCATGTACCCCAAATAATTCCTCAAAACTGAAGGATTACAGTATTTTTTGAAAATGCCGATACTTATATATAGAAGGACAAGATCTCATATGTACTTGAAATCACTTCTATTTTTTGCATTCCTTTCTAGCTTTATCCCTATAATTTCCCATGCACATCCAGAGGAATACTATGAAAAATCTGAAATTAAGCAGCGTATGGAAAAGCGCGAAATTGTGAGTGTGGTCAAAATTGTCGATCCAGAAAAAGGAAATTTAAGAGTTTTAGATATGACAGCAGCAGGTGTGGTGGAAGGGGTTTCCATGGAAAAAGCCATAGATCTGATGTCTGATTATGAAAATCTTCAAAAAGTTGCCCCAGAATATATTAAGCTTTCAGAGCTCATTGTGAAGAGACAAAAAGGAAAGAAAAAAGGGCAATTTTCAAAATATGTTCATATGAAAACAGAAGTATCGACACTTTTAGGAACCTATAAAGTAGAAGTCTATACGAAAGTTCAAGAAGAAAAGCTTCCTGAAAAGGGAATTGTCTATTGGGAAATTGTCCCGGGAAGCGAGCTGGGTCGTCCCGAAGTGCCCGGAGATTTTGTGGGGCTTAAGGGATTTGTGACCGTAGAAAAGTATAAACGTCTTTCTTCAGCGACGGTTGCCTCTGAATCTCAGAGTGGACGAGGGTTTTATCGGGGTCGTCCCCAAAAAGATCAGCTTTTGATGCTTTTTAAAGGAAAAATGGAAAAGGACCAAAAAGGAATTGCCAAAGTTGTGCCTAATTTTATTTTGCAATTTGCCATGGAAGTGGCGTTGCAACGGGTGGGAATTTTACTTAGAAACTATATAGAGACGATGAAAGATGTTCCCCAGTCTCAAAAAAGTCTTGAAGAACTTGCCAAGGAAGAAGATACGAGAATGAAACTTCTTGCCAAGCCTCCATCTTCGGAGGCATCTCCTATACCTGCTTCTCAATAATTTTTATTGACCCTTATCTTTACCTCTTGTACATCATAGCCCACTATGGATCGAAATTTAGCTTTAGAGCTGGTGCGTGTGACAGAAGCTGCAGCCATTGCCTCTGCTAGGTTTATGGGACGTGGCGATGAAAAGGCTGCAGACCAAGCGGCTGTGAATGCCATGCGTTCGACTCTGAATACCCTTTATTTTGATGGTACCGTTGTTATTGGAGAGGGAGAGCGTGATGAAGCGCCGATGCTCTATATCGGAGAAAAAGTGGGTCGAGGAGAGCCAGGTCCCAAAGTCGATATAGCCCTGGATCCTTTAGAAGGAACCACGATTTGTGCTAGAGGCGATACCAACGCACTTTGTTGTATTGCTATTGCCAAGGAAGGAGGTTTCCTCCATGCGCCTGATACCTATATGCAAAAGATTGCTGTTGGAGCAGGTCTTAAAGAAGCGATTGATATTCGAGCGTCTGCAACGGAAAACTTAAAAGAAATTGCTAAGATTAAAAGATGTGAACTTCAAGATTTAACGGTTGTAATTTTGGATCGCCCTCGGCATGCCGATCTTATTGAAGAAATGAGAAGTATTGGGGCTCGGATTATGCTGATTAGAGATGGAGATGTATCGGCAGCCATCTCAACTTGTCGTCCAAGATCTGGAGTGGATGTGCTTATGGGAATTGGTGGCGCTCCTGAAGGAGTTTTATCGGCTGCAGCTTTGCGATGTATGGGGGGATATATGGAAGGGGTATTAAAGTTCAGAAACGAGGAAGAGATTGAGCGAGCTAAAAAAATGGGAATTTCAGATATCCATAAAGTTTTAACCTTGGATGAGCTGGCCAATGGTCATGTGATGTTTTGCACAACAGGAGTGACCGATGGCACACTTCTCAATGGGGTTCGCTTTTTGCCCGGTGGCGCAACAACGCATTCTATTGTGATGCGATCTGAAACAGGAACCATTCGAGAGATTTCAGCCAAGCATTCTTTTGATAAAAAACCAAAGTATTAAAAACGATGTCTAAAGTATCTTTAACCAAAGAAGTTTCAGTTCCCATTCAAAATTTTTATTCTGTGGTGGCCGATTTCGAGAGCTATCCAGAGTTTATTTCTGAAATAAAACAAGCCAAGGTGATTTCACAAAAACCCAAGCGTGTGGAATTTACATTAGAACTAATTAAGACATTTCATTATATTTTGGAATTTAAAGAAAAATCTTCTTCAGAAGTTTCTTGGAAGCTGGTTGAAAGCAATCTCTTTCAAAAAAATACCGGGGGATGGAAGCTTAAAGAGAAAAATGGAGTTTTAGACGTAACCTACACGCTAGATGTAGAGTTTGGGTTTTTGGTGCCGTCGTTTATTACCAATCCTATGGTGAAAAGGGATCTTCCAAAGATGATTGAGCGTTTTGAAGCCCGTGCTTTAGCAGTTTCCTGAAACTGCTATCGAAACTGGTTTAAGAAATCTTTGTCTGGAGATTCTTCCGAATAATTTTTTTCAAATTCTTTAGATGGAGCGTTGTTTGTTTCAGGTTTAGCTTTTTCTTTAGGTTTTTCAGATTTTTCTACGATCACCGGAGGTTGGACTTGAGTGGTAATCGGGGCCTCTGGAAGTGAGCGCTCCACAGGTGCGACTGGAGTTTCTTTAATTTCCTTTGGTTTCTTGGCCACGATCTTCTTTTTAATGGGATAAATAGGCCATTTCCAATTTTGAATTGTTTCTATCTCTAGAGGCGTAGGTAAAGTAATTTCTTGGAGTGAAACTTCCTCTGGTACAGAGCTTCCTATAGGGTAAATAGGATAGGCAGAGGTTTTGGGAGCTTCACTTTTTTCTTCTGCTTTTTCCTCTTTTTTTTCTTCGATCTTTTCTTCTGATTTTTTAGGTGATTTTTCAGGTGTGACCTGTGTGACTGCTGGCGCAGTAGAAGCGTGAGAGGTGAAGCTTAATCCTGCAAAAATATTAAATCTGGGAGTTAGGGAAATTCCTTCTAACCTTTTATTTGCCAAACCATAATCAAAGCCTAAGTTAATTTTCCAGGGAGATGACCAGGGAGATAAAATGCAAGGTGCAATATGAGCTCCGAAAGTCAAGCGATTTGGATTTTTAAAGAAGGGCGGTACCTTTGCGCCTAATGCTTGATCTAAAGAATAATAGAGATAAGGACTTACATAAGCCGTCGCCCATTCAAGTCCCAACCCGTAGTTGACTAAGTTATGTTTGGAGACGCCATACAGTTCGTTTTGGCCAAAACGTGAGCTATCAAATCCTTCCATTATTTTTTTGGATTGGTTGTAAAAAAACTCTGTATTGAGATGGAATTTAAAATCGGAAATCAGATATGTATGGAGGGTGCGAAAGCGTCCAGAGCTGGCTCGAAAGACAGGACTGTTTGTCCCATTAAAAAGGACATAGGCCGTTTCAAATCCCATGAAGCTGTGTGCAGAAAATGGGATGGATATTTTTGATCCTAATTCGGATCGACTTAAGGAAACAGATTGAAGTGCTGAAAGAATTTTACTGTTGTTATTGAGGAATGTTTTTTTGGATAAAAAGAGTTCAAAAGCAGAAAAGGGTGCATAGTTTAAAAGAATAGAGCTTCCATGAAAATCATTTTCTCCATTCAATTGAACCCGTTTAGAATGGAAATACTCTTCTTGATAGCCAGCTGTGAATGTCCCTTTGGGGGTTGGCTCAGCGGTAGAGATATGGGAGTCTGCATAGGCTGTCTGAAACACCAAAACCACTAAAATAGAGGGTATTAAAGATACAAAAATTTTACGCATTCTGAACACCTTCTTCTTCACCCTTTAAATAAAGCAAGGACTGTGCCAGTCCAGAAATTATATATAACTTATTGAAATTACTTGTATTTTTAAATATACGCCTAGGCCTGATCCGAGTGAGAAAATGCTTAGAACTTAATCATCTGAACAAAAAAAGTCATTGCAAATTCAGGCATCTGCCCTTATTTTAACGGCCTTACTATGTTTGACTTTGCTTACCATATGCATCGTCTTTTGGAAGACATCGTTCAAAAAGTTCCACTTTTTTCTCATATTAAGCCCCATCGAATCTTGGTGAGTTGTGCGGATGCTAGGTCTCACGGGGATTACGGAACCTGGGCTCAAATTTATCCCATGAAATATGAAAATGGCCACTACTCCATCCGGGAACGACAAGGGTCCAAGATTTATTTATTTAAAACAGATCGTTTAAAAATGGGACGAACAGAAATTTTATATATCATTTATTTTTTAATGCCCAGATTTCAAAATCTTTCTTACTTTGAAAAGCTAGAAACTATTTTTCATGAGCTCTATCATATGAGTCCAGAGTTTGATGGAAAATTAAGAGTGGTGCATCCTAGATTTATTTTTCATGGGCTTTCCATTAAAGAGTATGATCGCAATATTCGCTATTGGGTTCGCCAGTATTTAAATGCTAAGCCCAGCTCTTCTAAAAATAGATTTTTAGAGTATTCTTTCCGAGAGTTAGAAGAAAAGTTTGGTAAGGTTCATTTGGTCTATATTCCAGAGCCTAAAGAGACTCTTCGTGTGATGATGTCTCATCGCAAAAAGAAGAAAAAATTAAAAACCGTATAGAGTGCGAATCCGCTGAATATCTCGGCTGCTTAAGCCTCTTTGAATGCCTTCAGAAAGGGTTCTATTCATGATGCTCACTTGAGGGGTTGCGGTATCATCATGGTCTAATCCTAGGACATGCCCCAGTTCATGAAGCGCAATGGAGGTTAAGTCATATTTTGCAGGATCACGCTGTAGAGAAAAAGCGAAGTCTTGGTTGATCATGATATCGGCATCCACTAAAAATTCATTGTATTGATAGAGGGTTTTGGCAGGCTCATCTTTTGCTCCACAGAGTTTCACATTTTGATCGCATTGACTCCAGTTGGCCCCAGATCGCATCCCAATAAGATGACTGGTGGGATCCATTTCACTGCCAATGGGGTCGGGTGTGTAGCGATCAACGACTTCAAACAAGTTGGCTCCTCCCATCGATTGTTTCCAAACTCGAATGGCATCATCAAACGCTTGCCTGGCATCGTCCGTCATCGAAGTGCCATATTTAAGATATACAGGAAGGCTTTGCCCCCAGCTTAAAGGGCGGCAATCGGAAGAGAGTAGATATCCTGCAGAGTGGAGAGAGGCATCACACTGGCCTAAGTCAGAGTCTAGCATCGTTCCACATCCCATGAGAGTAACGAAAAAGGAGAAGAATAAGAATGTCCCTATTTTTTTCACACTCTATTTTCATTTCAAAATGAGTGCCAAAACATGAAATTAAATTATTCTTGTAATTTCAATGAGTTAAAGTTTTTGATGTTCTATTTAGGTTGAAGAGTGTGACAAAAAGTGATAGGCAGAGACCAAAATTGTTACTGTGGAATTTTTTTAGGCGGGTGTAGTTCAATGGTAGAATGCGAGCTTCCCAAGCTTGATACGAGGGTTCGATTCCCTTCACCCGCTCCAAATGGTTCATACCGGACACATCGTTTACATAAAATACCGGAGACATAGTTTACACTTTGAGGCATAGCCACATTTAGGAGGTGGTTATCGCTAGTGACCATATTTGTTAATTGACTTGCATTAATAATTTACAACATATGTCCTTGATATTATTTAATATTTATTCTTCGACATCTATTTTGTCCAACTATCGCTAGCTGTAATACAGCAATAAAATTTAACAAAACTAAAAGGGTTAATAATATCAATAGGTTAATTTTATATTAAGCTGGCATTCCAGTTGCAATAAAAATGGGAGATGGATTCTACAAATGCCAAACTACAAAAATGGCTCTTTCTGATAGTTCTCCTTTTAGTGGGAACTATTTTGCCTTTTTCACCAACATGGGCCGAAGATCAAAGTTCATCCTTTAATTGCAATGACTGTTTGAATAATTTTTGGGGTGGTGATCACCAAAACTTTTTAGAACCTTTGTGGGCTCAAATTAGAATCGGCTCATTTCTCGTAGATGACCTGTTAACAAAAGATGAAAAAGAAACCCCTATAAAAATAATGGTGTATGACTCACCTATTGATGAAAGCTTAGAGGCATTTAATGGAATAAATATTATAAGCTGTCCCGAGGCTATCCCGCCATTTAGAATGCGTAAAAAAGGCTATCTTGGCCATGGATCTCAAGTAGCAGGAATTTTTGCTTCTAAATATAAATGTTCTATTGGAAACACAAAGAATATCGAATTCCATTCTTGGGATAATAGTCCGAATGGTCACAGTGATGACATAATTCATGCCATAGAACATGCCTTGGATGAAGGAATCCAAATCATAAATTTGAGTACGTCTATATATTTTGATGAACCTTATTCAGAGAAAGTTCAATCTCTTATAAAAAAAATAAAAGAAAACAAAATTATCCTCGTATGGGCAGCTGGGAATGGTGGTTTTATAAGAAAACACTTTCCAGATGATGTCGACAATATCATCACAGTTGGCTCTGTAGATCCTGTATTAAAAAGATCTAATTTTTCTTCTCATGGTGATTTTGTAGCTCCAGGTGATAATTTAATAAAATCTGTTGACCCCAAACATACCTTTGGAGGAACAAGCGCTGCAGCGCCAGTTTTAAGTGGAACTATTTTAAATATGCTTAAAGTCAATCCCCATTTAAGCCCTAGAGAGATACGAGAAATTTTAAAAGTAACAAGTTTTGATATTGGCAGCAATGAGGGCTTTGACGAAGATACGGGCTGGGGAATGATAAACATCCCAAGAGCTATTATTGTAACAAGACTTTTGAGCGACGGAAATTTTAAGCTGACCGGAAACATAAAAAAAGATCGAGAGAAAGTGCAAGAAGTTCTAAGAAATAATCTATCAAATATTACCTATAACGATCTAAAATCTAAAAGAAATTGTAGTGAGTACGTGGCAAATTTACATAAACTTTTTCTAGATTATTTTTTAACTGAAAATAGTACGGAGATAGCTAAATTTTACATGGAACAAGACATCGCTGTTTCAGCGGCTTTATATGGTAAAGAGAATGCTAAAAAATATATTAAAACATTAGAGGAAAAAAGAAGTAGCGATAACTCTACGATTGGTACTGTGATAGATCATGCCCTTGGAGCAATTGGTAAGCCAGTCATCGATTCTATAATCTCAGAGATTGCGAAGACAAATGAGG
>JAHFEZ010000004.1:7660-39865 GCA_023248265.1 Deltaproteobacteria bacterium | reverse complement strand
AATGACGTACATGTTATTGAAAGCGACGGGGGAAAACGAGTCACTTTTGATGTGCCCTATAAAGGGCTTCGTTATAATTGTTCGGTTTCTAATATTATAAACTACTCAGGATTATGGCCCAATTATAGCTGTACTGATCAGCATAATATCTATAGACATTACAGTTTCCTTTCTCTTGTAACATCAGCAAAAGCAAATGTCACTTATTCGTCCTGTGATGGAACAAAGATATATAAGTCTGAACCACTAAATGAATTTGAAAAGTGGGTGTTGGGAGTGGGGGAATTACCGGATCCAGAACCAGAACCCTTTCTATTTGAAAGCCCTCAAGAAATAACCAATGAAGAAAAAGCCCCCTCCGGCACAGCACAGATAGAAAATATTAAAGAAAAATCGATCCTCCCTCATTTTATTCCAAAATTGTATGCCCAAAGCACTGATCCCACAGCTGAAAATGATGATTTTTCGAAACTCATGGATTCTTGGTATAATTATCGGAAAAATGTTTCTATTCAACTAAGATTTTGTAATAGACCTTCTTGTTTGTCTGCTGTCCCCACTGATCCTAATGAATATGCCAGGCGTCTTCAATTCCAACAAGATATGGGACGCTTCATTCTTTTTCCAGGAGAAACAGATGTCTATTCTCCAAGTTTTGAATTTTTTAAAACACAAGTAATGGAGGCAGACTTAAGCAATGCCAATTTTTCAAATATTCCTCAAGACAAAAAGCGGGTACTCTGGGAAATGTTTTTTAATTTCGCCAGTGGCGATCCAATCCCCGCTGTAACCGAACAGTTTCTAAACAGGGCTTCCATTTATCTGGATCAAGATCCCCTTGCCTGGAGGGCCATGCAATTTGCTTATAGCTATTATATAGATCCTGGTGCGCGAGTCCCACCTAGTAAAGAATATCTGATGAAACAGTATGAGCGTGCCTATTATTTTTTTCAACTGGCTCCACCAGAACGACATCAGTTTTCACAATTGGTTGTAAATCTTAGTGAGAGAGTCAATCAATTGGCAGATGAACAAGGGGAGCTTTGGGAGCAATCTGGGGCTAATCGCTTTACCAATGCTACCTATTTGGGATTAAAGGGGATGGACATGTTTATACTAGATCCCCTTAAAAAATTAAGTGATCCAAAAGTTTGGGTTTCTGAGATGGACCAAGCTTATTGGAATCCTACTTTTACCCAAGAAGAGAGAGAATGGCAGGGTCTTATGAATACATTAGACACAGTGGGGACACTTTCCATGGCCATTCCTCCTGCTCGGGCTGCCTCAAGGCTGGGGCGATTTTCCCTACATTTGGCAAGAAGAGCGTTGTTAAGAGGAGGTCAGGGACTAGAGATTGTGGAACAAACCAACCAAGCCACACGTGCTGTCGTTCATCTGGATCAGCTTTCTTCTCGTCCCACTTCTATTATTGCTGAAGAGGAGGCATCATTAGGCGCCCAAACTGCAGAAGAACTAACCAGGGATCTTTTGCGAACTGCCATGCAAGCACCAAAAACTCCAATTAATCTTCGTTTGTCTCATTGGCAAAAAGTAAAAGCTTTAACCAAAATAGGCGCTGCAAGGCTAAAGTATTTATTAAAGCTCAATAGGATTTCCTATCCTACCGAAGCACGTCCTTATATTCAAGAGATGCTCTTAAGAAAACAAGCCACCAGTGGTCTTGTAGAAAGAATAGAGGATATGGGGTCGCAACAATACGGATGGTTTTTTGGTAAACGCATTAATTCATATGGAGAATTTCCCGAAAGGCTTATGATAAGTAGTTTTTTAAATAGTGAAAAAGACTTAGTAATAAGAAATATCTTGGATAGTATTTTAGATTTAGAGTTTGAGGCCAGCCTAAGCAAAGTACCCATAACAGATTTGAGAGTGTTGATTTCGAAATTAGAAAAATTATATCCCACTATAGCCTTTGATATGAGTGAATTGAATAGTTTGATTACAAATAAAAATTGGAATGGTTTATACCAAAAATTGATGGAGGCAGGTATTCTTTCCAAAGAAGTACGTCTTAGTTATTTAGCGGAATTCAGTGCGCATATACATGAAGCTGATCATTACATGCGCTCTACGCTTGATTTAAGGCCTTATCTTAGAAAACTCCTAGCTGAACTCAGTATTAACGAAATAGAAATGCAACAATTAGACTATTTTATCGGAACCATTATGGACAGTGGAAGCTATGGTAAGGCTGCTAATCTTATGGCAAATATTGTTAGATTAAAAACAGGGAGAATTATTAACGTAATTGAACTTCGTTCTAATCTGACTCTTGCTTGGGAAAAATCTGCGCTGCAGGCAACCAAAGAATTATTATTTCATTTATCCGATCATCCAATGTTTTCTGATTTGATAGAAGTGAGCGGAGATAGTATAAACTTAAGATCTAATATAGGGAGAAGTTTGTTAAACTCTAAAGCTGCTCTAACTATTGGGTATTCCGGACAAGCAGATAGCCTGATGGATGATTTTCTTAGGGCAAGGTATGGAGCTACTCACGTTTCTTCTTCTTTCCCCTATCGTGGGGTTGTTGCCAATGTTCATAGACAAGAACATTTAACTGAAGAGATTATTCAACATGTTGTTCATTGATCTAGGGCAATGTCATCTTCTATCTACTTAAACGACCCAGAAGAGGATGGGGGTTTTTGGTATTGCCTGACAGCTTTTAAGTGATCCTTATAGGTGCTTGAAAAAAAGTGGGATCCGTCGTTTTTGGAGACAAAATAGAGATAGTCTACAGGAGCTGGACTTACGGTGGCTTCTAAAGAGGCCTTTCCAGGATTTGCAATAGGGCCGAGGGGTAGTCCTTCATGAGCATAGGTATTATAAGGGGTCGAGGTTTGTAAGTCTTTTTTTGTGAGATTTCCAGAAAAATTTTTAATGCCATAAATGACGGTTGGGTCACTTTGGAGCTTCATACCCATCTTTAAGCGATTATGGAAAACAGCAGAGATTAAACGTCGTTCTTCTGAAACCCCAGTTTCTTTTTCAATGATCGAAGCTAAAGTGACTACTTGATGTTCCGTGAGTCCTAATTTTTGGCTTTTAAAACGTAGGTCATCTGAAAAATTATCCCAAAATTTTTGTACCATGGTGTGGATAATTTTATCTGAAGTAACTGGTTTTGAGAAAAAATATGTTTCAGGAAAAAGATAGCCTTCCACAGAAATTCCCGAGATATGAAGTTCTTGAAGTAAAAGGGGATCGTGAGCTTTTGAAATGAATTCTTCTTTGGAACATAACCCTAACGAAGTAGCCGTTTCTGCTACCTGATACAAAGTGTGGCCCTCAGGAATGGTTAAGCGATAAAGAAGAGTTCGACCACTCACTAAAGCATCGAGAACTTCTAAAGGAGTCATGTTGGTATACAACAAATATTCGCCAGCTTTGATAGATGTCAAATTTCCTTTTAGCCGAGCTAGAAAGTAAAATTTAACTTCATTTGTAATAATGCCTTTTACTTTTAAACTTTTTGCAATTCTTCGAAAAGGAGTGCCTGTTGGAACTTCTACAATTTGCTCACTTTTTTCTTGGGTAGGAGTGGAGTGAAGAAATAGATATACTTCTACAAATGAAAAAATGGCTAAAACAATAAGACTTACAACCACGATTGAAAAGGCTTTTTTCATGGATGGGAATCCAAATATCCTTGAAGAATTATAACAGCCGCTAATTTATCAATGACTTTTTTTCTTTTTTTTCGGCTCATATCGGCTTCAATTAAAACGCTTTCAGCAGACTGTGTGGAATACCATTCATTCCACTCTTCAATAGGAATTGACCATTTTTGCTTAAAAATTTCAACTAAATCTAATACTTTTTGGGTTTGAGGCGTTATCCTCATAGAAAGACTTCGAGGGACCCCTACGACAATTTTAGAGATTTGATATTTTTGAATGAGCTCATTTAAAACGTCACAGTCTTTTTCAAGAGATTGTCTTTCGAGCGTCATAATAGGCTGAGCGGTTAACCCTAATTCATCGCTGATGGCTACACCGATGCGTTTGTCTCCAACATCCAATCCTAAAAAGCGTTTAGTTTTTTCCATGAAGTGGAAGTCCCGGAGGAATGGTTTCTTGGATCATGTCTTGAGTGTCTTCGAGACACGCCACAGGATAGGTACAATAGAAGGGGGCAAAAAGGGCTGTAGGAAATTGGTTGCCACTTTTTCCTTGTCCTCCAAAAGGAAGTTTTGAAGAACCTCCGACAGTTGCGCGATTCCAGTTTACAAGGCCTGTTTTGGTTTCTTGAAATACTTTTTCATAGGCTTTTTTGTCTTTGGTGAAAACAGAAACAACCAATCCATAGTCTGTTTTATTGGCTTCTTCGATGGCGTCATCGACATTTTTTACAATCGTTATGGCCACATTGGGACCAAAAATTTCTGTTTCCAAATAAGTGGAAAACTCTTTTTTGGGTGAAAGAATACAAATGGAAGGACTGACATAGTAGCCTGGATAGGTAAATTCTAATGCTTTTGCTCGCATGAGTACTTGGGCTCCTTCTCGCTGAGCGATTCCTTGGAAACGAAGATATTTGTCCAGGGCTGCTTGGCTGATCAAAGGTCCCATAAAAGGGGTATGGGGGCCTTCTTCAAAGGCATATCCAATTTTAAGTTCCTTAGAAAGACGATGAAATTCTTTGATAAAGGTATCTGCAATTTTTTCTGTGACAATTAAGCGGCTTGTGGCACTGCACCTTTGCCCCGTCGTTAAATAAGCGCCTTTGATGTTTTCATAGAGAGTTTTTTCTAAAGAAGCATCATCTAAAACAATCGAAGCATTTTTCCCGCCCATTTCTAAAACCACGGTTTTCCAAAAGTGACTTAAAACAGATTCTTTGATTTTGAGTCCTACATCATAAGAACCTGTGAAAAGAATGCCATCTATGGCGGGCTCTGTGCAAAGTCTTCGGCCCACTTCTTTTTCTCCTTGGACCAAATTAAATACCCCAGGTGGAAATTGTGCTCGGTGAATAAGTTCTGCCATGAGTTGTCCTACGGCGGGTGTTTGTTCGGAAGGTTTAAAGATAACAGTGTTGCCTGTAAAAAGAGCTGGGACAATATGTCCATGAGGAAGATGTGCTGGAAAATTAAAAGGCCCCAACACCAGCATGACACCTTTAGGTTTATAACGATATCGACCCATAAGTTTAGGTTGAGCATTGGGAACTTCTTTTTCACTGATGAGACTTGCTCCTTCTTCAAGAGTGATAGTAATTTTTCCAAGGAGTCCTTGAGTTTCTTGCAGGGCTTCCCAAAAAGGTTTTCCTGTTTCTCGAGAGATGAGCTCAGCCATTTGATCTAAGTGTGTTTCGATTTCTTTATAGAGTTTTTTTAAATAAATGGCTCGTTCTTCTTGTGGGAGCGCACGCCATTTTGGAAAAGCGCGCTTGGCTGCTTCAGATGCCAAACGAACATGTGAAAAAGAGGTGGAGAAGGTGGACAAACGATCTTTAAGATTTCCAGGGTTAAGGCTTTCAAACTCTTCAGATTTTTCTTTGGGAAGGACAAATGCCCCGTTGATATAATCTCCAAGATAGGTGAAGGGTCTAAGATTACGCATGTGACTCTGGTTCAAAAGGTAAGAAATGAAGGGTGTCGTTCGGTTCAACGCCTAGGGTTTCTCTGGCCTCGGAGGGAAGATAAATATTCTTACCTTCCACTTTGCATTCGGTGGCGACGGCCTTAAATTCGTCATTTTTATTATGTCCCACGATACCCAAATCTTCCCCCAAACCTTTCAATCGACGGATATTGGCTTTTTTAAATTTTAAGGTTTTTACTTTTTTAACAAGAGCAACATCTTTCATGCGAGCGCCATAATGAGGGCCTCCATCGAAAGGATCAATCATTTCCAAATATTTAAATCCGATGGATTCTAGCATCTTTTTAGCTGGGAGACTGTCTTCTCCAACTTGTCCGATGAGTTCTCGAACGCGAGCTTCTAGAAGACAAATATAAATATCTTGTCGTGGGAAAAGGGATAAAATGAATTCTTTGTTTTTGCGACTGATGCGATCGGCTTCCATATAGGGAAGATTGGTAAACTTTTGACCAATAGCTTCCCACAAAGGCGACTTTCCATCAGGAGTTAGAGGTGGCAAAAATTCTGCAATGACGCGGTCTTTAAAACGACGTCTGTGCATGGCAATATATAAAAACCGACTCCAAGATAAGAGTTTGCCCAAGTGTTTTCCTGTGTGACGAAACGCCGGATGAAGAACAAGGCCCCCGACTTCTGTGGGGCCATCCATGTCATAGCCCAAACGCAAGACTTGATGGACAATGCCCGAATGAATGGTTTGGCTAAATTTTTCAAGGCGCAACACTTGAAAATAAAAGTGAGGGGCATCTTTTGTGCCATGCTGAGCCATAATCATCGAAGTCCCAATAATCTTTTGGCTATTTAAGTCTTCTAGGCAAAAAATATAATCTGCTTCGCCTTTGTTTTTGGTTTCACCAGAAACAGCACTCATCGATTTTTGAATTTGTTTTTGAAGATCTTCGGGCTGTTGAGCGAGATTAACTGCTGCCAAAAGCTTTGCAAGTGACATCACTTGTTTTAAATCATCGGGCCTGACAGAACGAAGTAAAAACATGATCTTTCCTCATTTAATACAAAGTTGCTCAATGAGCTTTTCATAAAAAGTGACAGCATGGGTTAAGTGGTGAAGGTAGTTAAATTCATTGGGTTTATGTACATTACCGACAGAAACACCAGGTCCCCAAACAATCGCTTCTGCCCCTAGGGCTCGATAGACAGAAGCTTCTGTTGAAGAAGATTTGGTAATCAATGTTTCTTGTAATCCCATGCTTCGCAATACATTTTTAGCTTCTATAATCAATTTAGACGTGAGGTCTGTTTTCATCGGAAGACTCAACCGATCCACACGTTTTGAGATTTGAATGGCTGGATATTTTTTTGTAATGGCGTCGATTTGAGTTTGAATGGCTGTTAAAATTTCATCGGTATTGGCAGTGGGTAAGAGTCGAATGCCCAGCAAGAACCTTACTTTGTTTTCTTGAGTTGAAATGACCCCAATATTTAAAACACTGGTGGGAGGATCAAATTCTAAAAGAGGTGCTTTTTTAAATTCTGAGAATAATTTTTTAAAATACGTTTGAAGATCTTCTAAGGCTTCCCCAAAAGCAGGGGTGAACACATAGGCTGGTTTTTTAAGTTTTTCTGTATATGAGTGAAGCCCTTCGTCCTCTGAAACCAATTTTTCAGGACATTTAATTTTTAAAGAAGCTTTATCCGGAATTACATTAATGAGTTCGCCGCCCTTTAAGCTAATAAACTCATATTTTCCCTTGTAGTTTTTGAGAAAATCCAATGCTTTTTGAACCGCATTGATCCCCAGCTGCGGAGTTGAGCTATGAGCCGAGCGGCCAAAAAAATCAATTCTAAAAATAGGCTCTGTAAGAGCGGCTTCTTTAGCTTCTGTATCAACAAGCGTAAATTCTAAAGTTAAAAACCCTTTGTGGGCATAGACGATACTTAAGTTTGAAGGTTCTCCCACCACAGCATACTTGGGTTTAATTGTATTTTCTGAGACCAGTTTTTTAGCGCCTGCAAGTCCTGTTTCTTCTCCATAGGTGGCTGCAAAGATAAAGGGATTTTTAAAAGGAACTCCTTTAAATTTTTCTAGAGCTTTAATTTTACATAACGCATCAAGTTTTACATCTGCAGTACCTAGTCCATAAATTTTATCTCCTTCAATCGTAGCATGGAAGGGATTGCCCCCTGTTTTGGTCCAAAGGGAGGTATCTCCGGGAGAAACCGTATCTAAGTGAGTACAAAAAAGAAGCGCATCTCCTTCAGAAGGGCCTTTTTTAGCAATGATATTAAATTGTTCTTTGTCGTAACATTCTCCTTTTTGAGTTGTGACTCCTAAATCTAGAGGGCTCAAAAGGGAACTCAAATACTCTACGATGGAACGATTGCTTTCGTAAGTGACAGAATTAATTGAAATAATTTTTTTTGCTTCTTCTAATAAATCCCAACTCATCTTATGACTCCATTCTATGTATTGTTTTTTTAACCAGCGAGAGTGCTTTTTCAAAGTCTTTTTGAGTAATGGCTCCCCCTGGCAGCAGGAAGCGTACCTTATAAGGGCCTCGACCACAATAGAATGTCATAACCCCTTCTTCAAAAAGATTTAAAATGAATTTTTTAGTTTCTTCTAAATCTCCTTTGCGAAATTGAAAAGAAACCATGGTTCCTAAAACTCCAATATTAGAAAGGGTTTCTTCCCCAACTTCTTTTTGGAGATTTTTTAATCCAGAAAAAACCCATTTTTCAATTTGAGCAATTTTTCCATTTTTCCCAAAAAATTTTTCTTCTTTGAGGCGTTCTAAAATTCTTTTTCCAACAGCCAAAGAAATAGTACTTCCTGCAAATGTTCCTGCTAAAAGCCCTGCTTCAGGATTATAATGTTCGGTATAGAGTGTGGCACAATTTTGAAGCATTTTTCCCACGGTTGCCACATCTACAGTGTCTTTGAGTCCTAATTTTTGAAATGCAAAGAGCTCTCCCGTACGGCCTACGGTTTGAATTTCATCCACCCAAATGGCAATGTTGGCCTGTCGGCAAATATCCATCAGGCGTTTAAAAAATTCAGGGGGTGCAGGGTGAAAGCCACCTTCTCCTTGAATCAGTTCAAACACAAAGCAGGCAATGTCTGCTGTGTGTTGGGATAAAATTTCTTTTAATGCAGCTTCACTTTTTTCGATCGAATGAGGATCTTTGGGATCAAAAAAAGGAACATAATAAGCATCTTGATAGCGATGAAGTCCTTTTCGGTAGGCATCTTGATCTGTAATGTCTGCCATGATGAGCGTTCGTCCATGGAAGCAATTTTTAAAGGCAACGACTTTATACGCGGGTGTTTTTTTGTGACGGATGACTTTTAAAGCGTTTTCATTGGCATCTGTCCCACTGGTGGCAAGCCAGCCGTATTTTAAAGGAGGCCCGGCCAGACTTAAAAGTGTTTCCAAAAAGTCTTTGAGTTCTGTGTTTGCCTGAAGATTTCCTTGCATGACAACATTTTTAGAAGCAGCTTCTAGGGCTACCCCGATTAAGTCTAAATCAGAGTGTCCAAAAAAATGTGTGCCAATCCCTGTGATAAAATCATATTTGACACTACCATCGATTAATTCAACCAAAGAGCCATTGCCTACGCCAGAAAAAAGGGCGGGATAAAAAAGAGAGCGTCCTCTGAGTTCCCCCAGTTCTTTGGCTGCTTGAGCCAATACAGAGGAAGAACTTTTTTTAACCGAGGTCAGGGTGCTTTGGGCTTTTTTAATGGCGAGCAAAGTATCTCGCTTGGCTCTCAAAAATGAGGTGCCTTTGAAAAGATTTGTTGCTACAGTCATGCTGATTGCTATATATAGGAAATCACGTATGTTAGTCAAACACTTTGGAATCATTCCACTTTTGGCCCTAGCCTTGTTAGCAGGCTGTGCATCCACAGAATTAGCCAAACAAAAACCAGAAATTTTAGATCTTCAAAGAGCCAAGGATTTTCAAAAGGCTGGACGTTATGATTTGGCCATTGAAAAATTTGAAGCCATCAAGAATAGATATCCTCTAAGCCCAGAAGCTGTGGAGGCAGAGCTTGAAATTGCAGAGTCCTATTATTTGCAAGCGTCTTATGTGGAGTCTTTGGCCTATTTTCAATCATTTCAAGACCTCCACCCCAACCATAAGAAGGCTGATTTTGCCTCTTTTCGGGTGAGCATGAGTTATTATAAACAAATTCCTCCTACCATTGATCGAGATTTGTCGGCTGCTACCAAAGCCATTGAGGCCTTTGATGAATTTTTAGATCGCTATCCTCAATCTCAATATATGCCCCAAGCCCAGGAAAAAAGGCAAGACAGTCTTTCTCAATTGGCTCGGAAAGAATATTATATTGGAGATTTTTATTATCGCCAAAAGCAATATTCATCTGCCGTCGGGCGATTTAAAATAATTTTAAAAAAATATAAAGGCTTAGGGTTGGATGAAAAAGTTTTGTTTCAACTGGGAATGTGCTATTATTATCTTAACGAAAAAACAGAGGCAAAAAAAATGCTGACTGAATTTGTAAAACAGTTTCCAAGTTCAAAACAAGTACCCGAAGCCAATGTAGTTTTAAAGAAAAACTAAACGCGTGGGGACTCATCCCGTGGATCTTTACGATCGATATCTGGAAGTTGCCAAGGACAAACTCAAAGAAAAAAATTTCCCTAAAGCAGAAGAACAGCTTTTGTTGGCTATGGGTATTAATCAAAATGGCCATGAGGCATTATTTTTGCTGGGAAATCTCTATCATACGCAAGGAGAGTTTGAAAAAGCCATTACGACTTATAAGAAATCTTTGGCCATTAAGCCTAACTATACAGATGCAGCACTAAGCCTTTCTATTTTATATAATGATTTGGGGCGCTATGAAGAAGGACGCCTCTTGTTTAATCGTGCGCAAAAACAAGTGAGCGGGCCTACAGATTTTCAAGACTCTTATATTCAAGAAAAGCTTGCGTTAAAGCATGTGGAACTTGGAGAACTTTATGAAACCTATCATCGGTTTCAGGAAGCACAAGAACAGTACCAAAAAGCATTGGCTCTATCCCCTCAAAGTCCAGAGATTATTGTTCGGATGGCGAAGGTTCATGAAAAGCAAGGAGCGTTATCAGAATCTTTAAAAGAGCTTAAGAAAATAAAAATTTTTCATCCGGACTATGTTCCAGGTCTTGTAAAATTAGGGCTTGCTTACTACGCCCAAGGAAAAATGATTGAAGCGATCCAAGAGTGGGAAAAAGTTTTAGATATGGATCCCAAAAATTCTGAAGCGCTGCTGTATCTCGACATGGCTCAGAAAGCCCAAACCACAACCCTTTAAAACGCTCACTTTTTATATAAAATCAGAGGCTTTTTGGAGGGCTTCGGAAAGCTTATCTGTCTGAGGGCCGCCCCCTTGGGCCAAATCGGCTTTCCCACCGCCGCGGCCACCAATGAGAGGACTAATTTTTTGAATAATATCGTGAGCAGAGTAGCGAGAAGTAAGGTCATGGGTGACAGCAGCCATTAAAATCGCGCGATTATTAAGATTGGCTCCTAAAACGACAATACCGGATTTTAAGCGATCTCTCAACTGATCACAATAGGTTCTAAGCATTTCAACGTTGGAAACAGAAAGGTGGGCAGCTAAGATCTTAACTCCATTTTTTTCTTTCACAAGATTTAAAAGGTCTTGAGTGCTCTCAGAAATGGATTTGTCTTGGAAGCGACCAAGCTCTCGTTCTAATTCTTTTGTTCGTTCGGTTATTTGCTTAATTTTTTTAGAGGCTTCTCCAGGAGTAATGTGGAGTGAGTCTTCAATTTCTTTGAGTTTTCCATCTCGGGCTTTGAGGTATTGAAAAGCGCCGTCTCCGGTAAGAGCCTCCATACGTCTTACTCCAGCAGCAATGGCTGTTTCAGAAATAATTTTAAAAAGACGAATTTCTGAGGTTGCATGAAGATGTGTTCCTCCACACAGTTCGGTAGAATAATTTCCCACTTGAAGCACACGCACTTTATCTTCATATTTATCTCCAAACAAAGCCATCGCTCCAATATCTAGGGCATCTTTATAAGACATAACGGTGGAGGTGACAGGATCATTGGCCCGAATGTGCTCATTCATAAAATTTTCTAAGTTTTCAATTTCTAAAGGTGTCAGAGGTGAAAAATGAGTAAAATCAAATCTCAATCGATCCGGTGCGACCAAAGATCCTGCTTGTCTCACATGGTCTCCCAGCTGTTCACGAAGCGCAGCGTGGAGCATGTGGGTGGCTGTGTGATTGAGTGCGATGTCGAGACGCCTGTGAGCGTTCACGGTCAAATCAAAGGTTTCCCCTACTTTGATAGAACCTTTAATTAATTTCCCAATGTGGATAATCAAGTGAGGAAAGGGCTTTTGAGTATCGGTAACTTCTATTTCTGCTTTTTCACTTTTGATGATGCCCGTATCTCCAATTTGGCCTCCACCTTCGCCATAAAAAGGAGTTTCTTGAAAGATGAGTTCACAGGCAATAGTCTTGGCCTCAGCTGTCAGTGAAGCAACTTCTTTTCCTTCGTGAAGTAAGCTTTTAAGTTTTGAATGGGTTTGAGAAGTTTCGTATCCTTTAAAATGGCATTTTATCTTTTCAGAAAGTGACGCATAAATAGAAAGTTGTTTTTTTTCTCCAGAGCCCACCCATTTTGCTCGTGCACGCTCTCGCTGTTCGTTCATGTATTTTTCAAATCCAGACCTATCGAGTGAGACATGGTGTTCTTGAGCCAAAAGCTGAATCAAATCTAGAGGAAATCCAAACGTGTCGTACAATTTATAAATCGTTTCTCCTGAAAGCTCTTTCTTTTTTTGATCTTTAAGTTTTGCAATTTCGCTTTCTAAGATTTTAAGGCCGTTATCGAGTGTTTGTAAGAACCTTTCTTCTTCAGAATAAATCACTTTTTCTGTGAAGGGTTGTTGGTCCTTAAGCTGAGGGTATGTTTTGGACATAAGCTCAACCATAGAGGGGACAAGTTTATAGAGAAAAGGAGCTGTAAGACCTAGTTTTTTTCCATGCCGAATGGCACGTCTTAAGATTCTTCGAAGGACATAGCCGCGTCCTTCATTCGAGGGCAAGATGCCTTCTGAAATTAAAAAGGTGGAAGAGCGAATATGATCCGCAATGACCCGAATGGAAATGTCATCTTCTTTGTTATTCCCAGGGGGGCCATATTTTTTACCCACAATTTTTTCAATGGCCCGAATCAATTTTTGAAAAAGATCGGTATCGTAATTACTATGAACCCCTTGAAGAATAGAAGCAACGCGTTCGAGTCCCATGCCTGTATCAATCGAAGGTTTGGGGAGGGGGGTGAGTTGGCCCTTTTCATCTCGTTGATATTGCATGAAGACCAAGTTCCAAATTTCAATGTAGCGGTCGCAAGAACACCCCACGTCACAACTTTTTTTTCTGCAGCCTACTTGCGCGCCCAAGTCGTAATAAATTTCTGAGCAGGGACCACAGGGACCTGTTTCTCCCATCGCCCAAAAATTATCTTTTTCCCCAAAGCGATAAATTCGAGAGGATTCTAGCTTTATTTTTTTATTCCATATTTTGTAGGCTTCGTCATCTTTTTCATAGACAGAGACATAGAGATTTTTTTTAGCGAGCTTGAGGTCATGGGTTAAAAAATCCCATGCATATTCAATGGCTTTATCTTTGAAATAGTCTCCAAAGGAAAAATTTCCAAGCATTTCAAAAAAGGTATGGTGACGACCGGTTTTACCTACATTTTCTAAGTCGTTATGTTTTCCACCGGCTCGAATGCAGATTTGACACGAGGTAGCTGTTTTAAATTCAGGGAGCTGTGTTCCTAAAAAAATGTCCTTAAATTGCACCATCCCTGCATTTGTAAATAAAAGGGTAGGATCATTCCTGGGAACCAAAGACGAAGAGGAAACTTTGTGATGTCCTCGTTCTTCAAAAAAAGAAAGAAAACGTTTTCGAATGTCGTCGAGTTGCACTATTTCTTTTTGGGAGCTGAAGGGGTCGGTTTTTCGACCACAAGCTCTTTATGTGTAAACCCCACAGCCAAATAAATTTTCTTTTTAATTTCTTCTGCCAATTTAGGATTAGCTTTGAGATGCTCAATCGCTTTTTCTCGTCCTTGACCTAACTTTTCATCTCCATAGGTAAACCAAGAACCAGATTTTTCAATGACATGCTGATCTGCTCCTAAATCAACCACTTCTCCGAGATAGGAAATCCCTGTTCCATACAGGATATCAAACTCTACTTGTTTGAAAGGGGGAGCAACTTTATTTTTTACGATTTTAACTCGCGTTCGGGCGCCTTTTACTTGCTCTCCTTCATTGATAGCGCCAATCCGTCGAATATCAATTCGCGTTGTGGCATAAAATTTAAGAGCATGTCCTCCGGTTGTCGTTTCGGGATTTCCAAACATCACCCCAATTTTCATGCGTAATTGATTAATGAAAATGATGGTTGTCTTGGATCGGCTGATACAAGCGGTGAGCTTTCTAAGCGCTTGGGACATAAGTCTTGCTTGAAGTCCCATATGAGAATCGCCCATTTCTCCTTCGATTTCTGCTTTGGGGGTCAAAGCTGCGACAGAATCTATGACCACAATGTCGATGGCCCCACTTCTTACCAAGACTTCAGCAATTTCTAAAGCTTGTTCTCCTGTGTCTGGTTGGGAAATAAGAAGATCATCTGTTCTCACACCGAGTTTTCGTGCATAGTCAACATCTAAGGCATGTTCGGCATCGATAAAAGCGGCAATGCCCCCAGACTTTTGTGCTTCGGCGATTGCATGGAGCGTTAAAGTTGTTTTTCCTGAGGATTCAGGGCCAAAAATTTCAATAACGCGTCCTCTGGGAAATCCTCCCACACCCATGGCGATATCTAAGCCTAGGGAACCTGTCGGGATGGCTGGAATATCTTCTCCATGAAGACGGCCTTCTGTTCCCAGGCGCATGATCGAGCCTTTTCCAAACTGCTTTTCAATGGTTCCGATAGCCAGTTCGATAGATTTATTTTTTTCCTTATGTATCTCTGTTTCACTTACGATTGCCATGACTGCCTCCTTTGGTTAAAGCCTGAACTAAAATTTTAAAAATCGCTGTTGATGCTTTCCTTCTAATTTGACTGCGATTACCTGAGAAATGAAGTATCTTATTTTTTATATGCTGCCCCTTTTGAGAAATCAACGATAAACACACTGTCCCTATGGGTTTTAAAGCTGTCCCTCCTGTGGGGCCTGCAATCCCTGTGACAGAGAGGGCGTAGTGACTTTGAGAAAGCCTTTGGATCCCTTGGGCCATGGCTTGGGCTATTTCCTGAGAGACTTCTCCATGCTTTTTGATTAAGCTGGGAGAAACATTGAGCAATTTTTGCTTAGCCTGACCAGAATAACTGACCACTCCAAAACCAAATACCCTTGAAGCTCCTGAAATAGAGGTGAGTCTTTGTCCCAGGAGACCTCCTGTACAGGATTCTGCAATAGAAACTGTTTCTTTTCTTTGGGTGAGGAGATGAATAATTTTTTCTTCTAATTTCATAACTGAGGCCTTACAACCATTTTAAATATAAAAGAAGTCCAAGAAAAAGTCGGGCATAAATTCCAGCCATAACATCATCTAAGACCACACCCCATCCTCCTGGCAAAGATCTTTCTAAAAAAGAGATGGGAGGAAATTTTGTAATATCAAATAGGCGAAACAATAAAAAAGCCAAAACGACTGTTTTTAAGGTGAGAGGGATAAAAAGAAGGGCAATGGCCATTCCACAGATTTCATCGATGACAATTTTTTGAGAATCTTTTTGCTGCCACACGTTTTCGGCTTGGGTACTGACCCAAATCGCCAAAAAAATAAACGCTGTGAGTGAGAGCAATACTAGGGTTTTGGATGGATAGGCCAGAGCGTAGGCCAGAGGAATTCCTAATAAAGAGCCCCATGTGCCTGGAGCCCAGGGCAAAAATCCAGTTCCCAGTCCTGACGCTAATGCAATAATTAAAAACTTCATATCAAAATGATTATCCTAAAGTTTTTTGATCATAAGAGATTCCGCATCTCTTAGGCAATGAAAAGTTATAAGCAAAAACTATGCCAATTCTATTACTACTAACGAAGTAGTACTATCTCGCCTTTGGAGGCCAGACATCACTTACCGTCAGAAAATCTCGCGGTTGAACCGTCGTGATGACACGATAAGGATTGTCTGCATAGTCAATTAAATAGAGCGCTGGAGGAATATTATTTTTTACCACATTTTGAATGACACTGGCGGGTGGATAAAATCCTCCATCCCAAACACTTGCAGGATAAAGTTCAAAGGTGAAAGAAAATATTTTATGTTCTCCAAATGACCAATCTGTAGTGTCTCCCGAAGTGATATAAAGATCGCTCGATTGCTGGGGTCGGTATCCCGTCATTCTCCCCATGCTTTGCGCCATGGCTTCATGAACTTTGAGGGCCCGTTGGTCTTCGATACTATCGTACGTATAGCCCCAAGGATATAAAATGAGCTCGCTAAAGGTATGATAGGAAAGAAGGGTTGTAATATTGGGGTGGGATTCAATAAAAGTCTTTACGGCTTGAGTTTCGGGCTCTGAAAATGCGGAGGGCCCTCGGTATGTTTCAGAACTTGGATCTGTTCCTGCACCGGCGCCTCCCCACTTGTATCCATAGTTTCGATTCAAATCAACGCCATAGACTTCATTGGCTCCTTTTCCTTGTCTATTTTTTCTCCACCATTTGTAGGGTTTATCTGTAATATCATAATCTGTACCATCGGGATTGACGAGAGGGATAATCCAGATCTCTCTCTCATTGATGAAGCGAGTAATTTTTTCGTCTTTCCCATAATTTTCTAAAAGATGTTTTATGAGGAAAAAAGGAACTTCCGTGCTGAGATGTTCTCTAGCATGATGGGTTCCCAAAAAAATAATTCCTGGTTTTTCTCCCCCAGTTGTTTGAGGCCCGCTGATGCGCATCATCCAAAGATCGCGTCCTTCAATACTTTTTCCGATGCTAGAAAGTGTGGCAATATGCGAATAGGTTTGTGCAAGCGTGCTCATTTCGGAGTTTAGTTCATTGAGATTATGAAAATCACCGTCGCCTGGGGGGAAATCGAGTAAAAAAGCAGGCAAAGAAAAAGACTCAAAGGCAAATCCTTTGGCTTTGAGATCGGCCAATTGTGCCGGGCGACAAGTCCCAACGATGTGGGTGTCATAAACTTCTTCAATTGAAACCCCAAGAGAAGAAATATCTGTCCTCTCTTCTCGGGTAGAGGCATCTACCTTTACAATGTAGGTTGTGTCCAAAGAAGATGTAGAAGAAGGAAGAGATTTAAACGCAGCCAGAGGAAGAAGTAAGAACACCAACGACAAAATACTCATTTTTCGCATAATCGACTCCTTTCAGGTGAAATACGTCAGATACTACGAAAAACAACTTCGTCGAAATTATCAATGTCCTACAAAACGTTCTCATCATACCCCAATTGTCTGGGGTTGACAAATAAATAACGTAAAGCTACTTAGAAATCTGTGATTTCCGAATTAAAATTAAAAAAAGAAATTGTCCATTTTTGCCAAAAACTCACCCACAGCGGCTTTGTGGCCAATCATGACGGCAATATTTCTGTAAAATGTGGCTCTAAGCTCTGGGCTACACCCACAGCGCAAAGCAAAGGCGATGTAACAGAATCCATGCTGGTGGCTTTGGATCTAAATGGCAAAAAACTTTCTGGGACTCACTCTGTTTTTTCTGAAATTGATTTACATGTGGCCTGTTATCGTTTGCGACCCGATATTGAAGTTGTTGTGCATGCACATCCTCCTATGGCCACGGCCTTTGCTGTGAGTGGAGTTCCACTTCAAAAAGTTTTTATTGCAGAAGCCATTGTAACTTTAGGGGAAGAAATTCCTTTGGTACCTTTTATTCCTCCAGGATGTCCCGACACGGAAAAAACATTAAGTTCCTTTCTTTCGTATGCTGATGTGGTTCTTTTGCAAAACCATGGAGTGTTGGCTGTTGGAAAAGATTTAGCTCAGGCTTATTATCGATTAGAACTGGTAGAGCATTTAGCTAAAATTGAATGGAATGCAAAGTCTTTGGGGTTGCCTAAGCCTTTGCCCCAAAAAACAATTTTAAGCCTTCTTGAAAAAAGAAAAAAGGCAGGACTTGCTCATCTGGATCAAATTGTGGCTGAAGAAGTAAAGCGCTTTTTAAGTCAAAACCGATAAGCCTTTGAGATTTCGATACAGTTGAGCCGCATCCAGTCCATAGCCCACCACAAATTTTTTCCCAATTTTAAACCCACAGTAATCAACTTGGACTTCTTGTTGGATACAGTCTGGTTTTAAAAGAAGTGTGCACAGCTTTAAAGAGCGAGGGTTTCTAGACAAAAAATGCTTCAGAAGATAGTCCACGGTGAGGCCTGTATCAACAATATCTTCTACAATCAAAACGTCTTTTCCTTCTAAGGAAATATCTACATCTAATGTTGTTTTGACAATACCCGAGGAATGCGTGTTGTCTCCATAGCTTTGAACGCCAAAAAATTCGACCGTTAAGGGAAGATCAATGGCGCGGATGAGATCTGCACAAAACATAAATGCACCCTTTAAGACACATACAATAACCAAATCTTTTCCTTTATAATCAGAAGTGATTTGTTTGCCGAGTACTGCAATTCGCTTTTGGATTTTTTCTTTTGAAAGAAGGGTTTTTAGTTTTTGTTTCATTTTAAACAAAGGCATTATTTAAAATTTCGCCTAATCCTCCTGCCCCTGGGACAATGTATTGGTATCGATTGAGTCCGCGCTCTTGATTCCAGTAAGTTCCTGGGATTGTTTTTAAAATTCTTTTAGAACTGAGCCCTCGATCGAGCCTGAGTCCGTAGACAATAAGATGAGGATGTTCTGTTTTGACTTTCTTAAGATATTCCGGAGTCACAATCAAGTGGAGTGAAATCCATTTTAAAGGGTTCCCCTGAACGCGGTTTTTATACAGTTGCAATGTTTCGCAAATACTTCCTCCCGTTGCCCCCATGGGATCTGGAAAAAGTACGATGGTTTTTTCAATACTTCCACCAATCTTATATCCACTGATTTGGCTTCCCACCACGTGAGATTGATCATCTACAGTGCGGTTAATATAGATATGGTCTTGTCGAACATAGCGAGGTTTAAAAATGTGGTTTAAAAATTCATAACACAGTTGAGAAGGAACAATGCCTGCACGAGCCAGGTTAACAGTGACCACACGGGTATTAAAATCAATCAATTTTTCTTTTAGAACGGCTTCTTTGTGTGTGGGATGCATGCGTGTTTTGATGACACATTTTTTTTGTGGGAATTCCAGCCCTACCACCCTTGCAATGAGGGCATTGTAAAGAAGTTTAATTAGATCTGTAATGAGAGGCTGATGGGTATCTTTAGAGCATAGAAGCGCTAAGAGTGAAGACAAAAAAGGGTCGGAAAGAATGTGATAGTTTTTGCCGTATGTGTGTTTAATTTCTACTATCATAGTAGCAATGAAGAATGATTAGTCTTTCAATATAATATAAAAGTAAGAAACCTCATAGACTTGCCGAGGGCTGTCGAGAAGTTTGAACAGGCTTAGATGTTCGTCTTTCAGACTTTTGCTTTATTTTCTCCGGCAGCTGGGGGTCAAAACAAATTCGACAGCGTGCTTCATAGGCTTCTTGAGCCCCTACCACCACGCGATCTCCTTCAGGAATAATCCGTTGTGAGCGACTGGCAGGATTTCCGCACACCACACAAATAGCATTATTTTTGGTGATGTATTCTGCAATGGCTAAAAGCTGTGGAATGGGTTCAAAAGGAACGCCTCGGTAGTCTTGGTCTAGGCCTGCAACAATGACGCGAAGTCCTCGATTGGCCAACTTTTGACAAACATCTACCAAATCTTGATTAAAAAATTGAGCTTCATCAATTCCTACGACTTGAGCATCTTTTTCAACAGAATCTAAGATTTCTTGAGCAGAGCGAACAGCTTTGGCCAAAAGTTTCTGAGAACTATGGGAAGCAATATGATCGGCAGAGTAGCGAGAATCAATAATGGGTTTAAAAACCTGAACTTTGAGTTTGGCAATCTGTGCCCGACGAAGTCTTCGAATCAATTCCTCCGTTTTTCCACTAAACATACTTCCACAGACAACCTCTATCCAACCCATTTTGCTTTTAATAAAGTTCATGCCTTGCCCCCTTCCTTTATTAACACCCTGTTAGAAAAATGATTATTAAATGGTATCTAAAAAAAAGCAAAGAAATTATTTCTGAAAATTCGTCCCTATTTATTCAGTTTTGCAATGATCTTTTCTTCTGAAGAGGTAAGGAGTTTTTTGTTTTTGACAATGACTTTCCCATCAATAATGACTGTTTGTACATCAGAAGCCGTGGTGGAATAGACCAGTGTCGTATAAGGGTCAGCGTTGGGAAGGGAGTGGGATGTATTTTTAGAAACCAAAATGACATCTGCTTTTTTGCCGACCTCAAGACTTCCTACTTCTTTTTCGATGCCAAGAGCTTTGGCGCCATTAAGAGTTGCCATTTCTAAAATCTTTTGAGCTGAAAGTGCTTTGACCCCTTGAATGGGCTTTTGGATGAGCCCTGCCAATCTCATTTCTTGAAACATATCCAAATTATTATTACATGGAGCCCCATCCGCACCTAAAGAAACGGTAATATTTTGAGCCATCATTTGGGGGACATTGGCAATGCCAGAACCCAGTTTTAAGTTGGAAGAAGGACAATGAGAAATGGCTGTCTTGGTTCGAGAAAGAATTTCAAATTCCTCTTCGTCGAGCCAAATTCCATGAGCAAAGCAGGATCGAGATGTGCATAGCCCTAAATCATTTAAATATCGAATGGTACTTTTTCCTCGGTTTTTATAAACCTCCAAACATTCTGTTTTATTTTCTGAAGCATGAGTGTGAATCAAAAGATTTTTTTTCTGAGAAATTTCGACTACCTTTTTCAGCAAAGCTTCGCTGCATGAAAGAACAAATCGAGGAGCGAACGCATAGCGAAGTCTTCCATGGGCTTTCCCATGCCATGTTTCAATGAGTCTTTGAGTTTCATCTAACGAAGCTTCCGTAGATTCTTTTAAAGAAGAGGGAATATCATTTCCTTCATCCATCATGGCTTTGCCACAAAAAGCTCGGATGCCTAAGGCTTCACACGCTTTAAAAATCTGATCTGTGTGATGGACAGTTCCCATATCTAAAAGAGTGGTGGTCCCTCCTTTTAAAAGTTCACAAATGCCCAGTTGGGCTGAAAGATATAAACTTTTAGCGGTGTGGTGTCCCTCGAAAGGCCAAATTTTTTCTTTGAGCCAGTCTAGGAGTTCTAAATCTTCAGCCTGATTTCTAAAAAGGGTTTGACACACATGCACATGTGTTTGAATAAATCCAGGCAAAACCCAGGCATCTTTTGCATCGATAACTTTGGTTTTTGAAGAGGGTTTGAGAGAGCTTCCTATTTTTTGAATGATGTCATTTTCAATGAGGATATCTGCTTTCAACACGCGTCGGTTGGCATCCAGAGTTACAACCGCGCCGTTTTTAATGAGAAGAAAAGACATGGGCTAAGAATCTTGGCCTTGCTGCAAAGACTCAGGGCCGAAGGAATAAGGTAGAAGTTCTTCGAGATTGAGCACTTTAAATTTTTTATCCGTATTGGCAATGATAATTTCTATTTTAGGATTAAATTCTCGAAGCACTTGGCGACAAATGCCACAGGGAGCAGAAAGTTCTTTGTTAGAAGTGACAACCGCTAATTTTACAATTTTTTTTGCTCCTTCACTTAAGGCCTTATAGATAGCTACTCGCTCTGCACATTCTCCTAAGAAAGCACAGTTTTCTACATTACATCCTGTATAGATTTGCCCTTTATCTGTAACAACCACCGCTCCCACTTTGTGATGGGAGTAGGGCGCATAGGCATTTTGCCTGGCTTCGATGGCTTTTTCGATAAGAGCAAGTGTATCCATCTATGATATGGTTATAACGAAAGTTTTTAAGAAAAGTCCAAACTTTTCAGATACCTTTTGAGTTGTTCTTAAAACTTCTTCATGGCCTAGTTTGTGGGCTCCCGTGTGGGCGGCGTAATTGGTAAGGCAAGAAATTCCACATACTTTCATCCCTTGATGATTGGCCACGATGACTTCCGGAACCGTAGACATGCCTACGGCATCCGCTCCCAGGGCCTTGAGCATTTTTACTTCTGCTGGAGTTTCATAACTTGGGCCAGAAACAGCTACATAGACACCTTCACGAAGCGTTATTTTTATTTTTTTTGCTGCGGCTTTTGCTTTTTTTCTAAGATTTTCATCATACGCTTGCGAAAGATCAGGAAACCTCGGCCCCCATTCTTCCCAATTTTTTCCTCGTAAGGGATTGGTTCCTAAAAGATTTATGTGATCTTTAATCAACATGAGGTCGCCAGGTTTATAGGAGCGATTGATGCTGCCTGCAGCGTTAGTTACAATCAATGTTTTTGTGCCTAGCTGTTTTAAAACACGGACAGCAAAAGTAACTTCTTCTAAGGAGTGGCCTTCATAATAATGGACACGTCCTTGAAGTACATAGACAGGAACCCTGTTCACTGTCCCAAAAACAAATTGGCCTTTGTGCCCTGAAACAGAAGAAGTGGGAAAATGAGGAATTTCCGAGTAGGGGATTACTTTTTTGTTTTCAAGGTGATCAGCAAATGTGCCTAATCCTGAACCTAAAATAATTCCAATAGAAGCTTTTTGGCCAATTTTCTCGTTTAGAATTTGAGAAGCTTCTAAAACGTGGGATGGATTCATTTCCTAAACAAGCATTCCTGCAAAAGTAGCGGTCATAAAGCAGGCTAAAGACCCTGCGATCATCGCTTTGAGCCCTATTCTTGCTAGATCTTCTCGTCGGTCAGGAGCCAGTGCTCCAATGCCGCCCAGCTGAATGGCAATGGAAGAAAAATTTGAAAATCCACACAAGGCATAAATGGCAATAATTTGTGATCGCAAGGAAATTTCTCCATGTTTAACCATATCGGCCAAACTTAAATATCCTACAAATTCGTTGATGACTGTTTTTTGCCCCAAGAGATTTCCAACCTTCATACAATCTGCCCAGGGGGTTCCCATGATCCAGGCTAAGGGAGCAAATGACCATCCAAATAATTTTTCTAAAGTTAAATGCAAGGGTGCGACCCCAAATAAACCTATGAGTTTATCGATTCCAACGCCCACAGCAGAGTTAAAAAGTGCGATGAGTGCAATAAAGGCTAGAAGCATGGCTGCGACATTCACGGCTAATCTTAATCCTTCCGATGCGCCGCGAGAAGCAGCATCAATGACATTGACGTCAGTGATGGGAACGTTTACAGATCCTGCGCCTGCCGTTTCTGGGGTTTTGGTTTCTGGAAACATAATTTTTGACATGACGATAGCTGCAGGAGCTGAGATCACACTGGCTGCTAATAAGTGTCCCGCTCCTGTATCGAGACCCGATTGTTTTAAAAATACAGCGTAGGCAGCCATGACAGCACCTGCAATGGTTGCAAATCCACCGGTCATCAGAGTCATAAGCTCTGAGTTGGTCATTTTGGAAACATAGGGTCTAATAAAGAGAGGCGCTTCGGTTTGTCCGACAAATACATTGACTGCGCAAGATAAAGACTCTGCACCTGAAATTCTCATGGCCTTAGACATGACCCACGCCATGGCGCCCACCACTTTTTGTAAAATGCCAAAGTAGTAGAGAACGGCTGTTAAAGAAGAAACAAAAATAACTGTAGGAAGTACTTGGAAAGCAAAAATAAAGCCAACGCTGCCATCTAATAGTTTTTCTCCAAAAAGGAACATGGCGCCTTTATTGGTGAAGGACAAAAGCGAGGAAATAGCATCTCCAGTGACTTGGAAAAAAGCATGTCCTATGTGTGTTTTTAAAACGCAAAGTAAGAAGGTAAGTTGAAGGAGAAGGCCCACAACCACAAGTCTTAAGTTAATAGCTTTTCGGTTGTTTGAAAGAGCATATCCCATACCCATAAGAATAAATAAACCCCAAAAACTTACCACTTTGTCTCTTAAAATAAGAGTTTCTGGTTCTGGTGAAAGGGATAAGGCAGCAATGACTATGCCTAGAGGTAAGATGGTTAAAGCCAAGAGCTTTCCAAAGGTCATCCAATTTGAAATGGCTTTATTGGTTTCAACCACGGTTCGTATGAGGGGGAGGCTTAAAACTCGTTCTTTCATAGGTCTTTTTCTCCTGTCTTTCAATGATTTTTGGCAATTACTTTTGGCAATTACTTTTGGCAATTACTTTTTGAATCAAAGGTTGAGAAAGGGGTTTTTTAAGGGTAATTTCAAAAGCTTGGGATAATTCCACCATAGATGCGGCTAGCTTTTTCTCATCATTATAGCAAGTTGTCAAGAGGATATCGTTTTTTTGGACTTTATCCCCCACCTTCTTATGAAGAATAAATCCTACCGAAGGATCGATAACGTCTGTAACAGTCTCTCGTCCGCACCCCAAAACAGAGGCTGCTTTTCCAATAGACCTAGCATTAATACCGCCTACGAATCCTCCTTTAGAGGCCAAAAACTTGAAGGTATACTTGGCAGAAGGTAAATACTTGAAAGATTCCACCACTCTTTCATCACCTCCGTGGTTTTTGACCATTGCTTGGAATTTTTGAAGGGCTTTTCCACTGGCAATGGCCTTTTGAGCCAAAGAAATACCTTCTTTGAGAGAGGAACAGGCGTTTCCTAAAAGAAGCATGTAGCCACTGAGAGTTAAACTTAACTCTATCAGATCTTTGGGGCCTTGGCCTTTTAAAACTTCTATGGATTCTTCAATTTCTAAGCTATTTCCAATTTTATTGCCCAAGGGTTGATTCATGTTTGTGACGAGTGCTAGAGTTTTCTTCCCTGAAGACTCTCCAATTCTAACAAGCCATTTGGCAAGTTCGGTGGCATCTTTTAGTTTTTGCATGAAAGCGCCAGAGCCAAATTTAACATCGAGCACAAGACCATCAATGCCCTCGGCTAATTTTTTACTCATGATCGAAGCTGCAATCAGTGGAATGCATTCAACTGTGGCCGTGACATCGCGTAGGGCATACATTTTGGCATCAGCAGGAGCAATTTCTTGGGTTTGTCCCATCATCGCTAGCTGTAGGGTTTTTAAGTTTTGGATAAACTCACCTGAGGTTAAGTGAACATTAAATCCCGGAATAGATTCTAATTTATCGAGTGTTCCACCCGTGTGGCCCAGTCCTCGTCCTGAGATCATAGGAATGGCCACAGTGTAACAGGCAACAATAGGAGCAATAATGAGAGAAGTTTTGTCGCCTACCCCACCTGTTGAATGTTTGTCTATCTTCCTAAAAGGAATATCTGAAAAATCAAATATTTTTCCTGAGTGAAGCATGGATTCTGTCAGAAAAAGAGTTTCTTTAAAACTAAGCGGCTTAAAACAACAGGCCATTAAAAATGCAGACATTTGGTATTCAGGGATTTGATTTTGGGTAAAGCCCTTCACCAAAAAAGAAATTTCTTCTTTGGAAAGCACACTTCCTTCTTTTTTCTTTTGAATGATGTCAACGGCGCGCATAAATTTTAAGAGGAAAGTTCTTTTAAGAAACTGGTTCCATGTTGTAAAGGAGCGAGATTAAAAATTTCTGCCACTGTTTGGCCAAGATCTGAGAATGTTTTTCGAGTTCCTAAGTTTTTACTTTTAAATAGGGGGCTATACGCCAAAAGGGGAACATATTCTCGGGTGTGGTCTGTCCCGGGATGGGTAGGATCATTTCCATGATCAGCTGTTATCAACAAAAGCCCATCGGGTTCCAGGGTTTTCATGATTTCAGGAAGTTTTTGGTCTAATTCTAAAAGAGCATTGGCAAATCCTGGTACATCATTTCTGTGTCCATAGAGTTGGTCAAAGTCAATGAGGTTAGTAAATACCAAGCCTTTTTTAAGTTTCTTCATCTCGGTTACAGAGGTTAACAGTCCTTCGAGATTTGATTTTGTTTTTATGGAATCATGAATTCCTTGATGATTAAAAATATCTGATATTTTTCCAACGGCTATGACTTCAATCTTTTTTTCTTCTAAGAAATCCAAAAGCATTTTTTCAGGCAACTCATACACAAAATCTTTTCGGTTGGGAGTTCTTTGAAAAGTTTGCGCATCTCCATCAAAAGGGCGGGCGATGACACGGCCAATGTGATAGGGATCGCATAGGCGTCTGGCAATTTTGCAAATATGATAGAGTTCTTCTAAAGGAAAAATATCTTCATGGCAGGCGATTTGAAAAACAGAATCCGCCGAAGTGTAAATAATTGGATATTCTGTCTTTAAATGTTCTTCCCCTAATTCTTTAATAATTTCTGTTCCCGAGGCAGCCTTATTGCCTAAAATGTTTTTAACGCCGGTTTCTTGAATAAAAGTATCGATGAGTTTTTTGGGGAAACCCTGGAGAAATGTGGGAAAAGGTTCTTTCAAATGAATGCCTGCCATCTCCCAGTGGCCTGTGGAGGTGTCTTTTCCAGGAGAAGCTTCCAGCATTTTTCCATAAGAGCCTAAAGTCTCAGCTTTTGGATTGACTCCGGGGATAGCATCAATTTTTCCGAGTCCTAATTTTTCAAGGGTCGGAAGCGTGAGTCCTCCCATTTTTTCTGCAATGTGTCTTAAGGTGTGAGAGCCTGTGTCTCCATAGTGGGCAGCATCCGGAAGAGCGCCCATTCCAACGCCATCTAGTACTAGGATTAGTACCCGGTTAATAGCCATGTGTTTTTCCTTTGCCTGAGACGATGGTAACTCCATTACTGGTTCCAATGCGATTGGCTCCTGCTTGAATCATCGCGAGGGCATCCTGAGTGGTTTTAATTCCACCACTGGCTTTGACGCCCATATCTGGGCCCACAATGCGACGCATGAGTTCTATGTCTTTAATCGTGGCTCCTCCGGGTCCAAAGCCGGTGGATGTTTTTACAAAGGCCGCTCGTGAAATTTTAGCCAGCACACACCCAATAATTTTTTCTTCTTCTGTGAGCATGGCTGTTTCTAAAATGACTTTGACAGGGTAGGGTTTGGAGGCTTCGACAACTTTAATGATATCATTTGTAACAAGCACGTAGTCTCTACTTTTTAAAGCGCCGATATTCATCACCATATCAATTTCTTTGGCGCCGCATCGGACTGCTTCTTGCGCTTCAAACGCCTTGGAAGAAGTGGAGGCTGCACCCAGAGGAAATCCTACGACAGCAATAGGTTTAACTGCAGATCCTTCTAAAAGCTTAGACACATAAGCAACATTGGAGCTATTGACGCAGACCGTGGCAAAATGAAATTCCAGTGCTTCTTTACAAAGCTTTTCAAGTTCTTTGGCTCCTGCCTCTGGTTTTAAAAGAGTATGATCAATATAAGAAGCAAGGTTTTGATCGTCTTTTTTCTCATGTGGTTTCACATAGGATGTCATTTGAGTTTCTTGGTGAGTTTTTGGGGACTGTTTTACAGGTAAACCTTTGGAAATATTTGAGTTCTCCCTTTTAAGCCCCTGGGCCAAGAGAGCTTCTTTTACTTTTTCTGTGACTTGTTCAATGAGGTGATCCATATGTGTCATCCCTGCACCCGCCTGTGCGGAGTGCAGGCTCCAACGGGGGTCAGAGTATATAACACCTTGCCTTAAAAACTGTCAAATGCTAAGGAATAAAAGCTTATGGCTTTGGAAAAGCGGGTTCATCTTTTGATTTTAGGGCATGTCCAAGGCGTATTTTTTAGGGTCAATGCTAAAAAAGTGGCAGATGCTTTGGGCGTAAAAGGATGGGTTAAAAATCTTGCCACAGGAGAGGTTGAGCTCTACGCTATTGGCTCAGAAGAGCAGCTTAAAAAGATGATTGAATGGAGTCATCAAGGTCCTTCTCGTGCAAAGGTGACTAAAGTAGATGTTGTGTGGGATAAGAATTTAGGACATTGCGATTTATTTGATATTGTATGAAAAAAATAGGCTTATTTTTTGTTAATGGTATTGATTTTCTTTTAAGAAGCTTTGTTAGGCTTGTTACTTTTTTGCGTATCCGTCCTTTGGTTACCCTTGTTTTGAGAGCCCTTACACGTGTGGTCTTATTTACCCTTCATAAACTTTATTTTAGACTGGAGATCCTAGGGCACTCCAATATCCCCAAAACAGGAGGAGTGCTGATCGCCGCTAACCATCAAAGTTATTTAGATCCTCCTTTGGTAGGGCTGTGTGTGTGGCGATGGGTTACATTTATTTCTAAAATTGAAAATTTTAAAGCTCCCATTTTGGGACCTCTTGTGGAATTAGGAGGGGCGTATCCTGTGGTTCGAGGAGGGGATGATACGGCCTTAGAGTTTTTCATCAAGCTTTTAAAAGAGGGCCATGTGCTCTCCATTTTTCCAGAAGGAACAATTCCGGCTGAAGAAGATATTCCACGTTCTGCGATAGAGCCTCAAACAGGACTTCTGCGAGGAAAAACGGGGGCTATTCGCTTGGCATTGAAAGCCAGAGTTCCAATTGTGCCCATGGGGATTTCTGGGGCGGGAAAAGCCTTATGTCCTGAGGCTGTGCCTCGAGGGGAGCAGCTTCCACTTCCAAAACCTGTGAAAATTACCGTCAAATTTGGAAAGCCTTGGGATTTAAACGCTTATTATGATTGCCCCATTACAAAGGAACTTTTAAGGACGTTGACCAATGAACTTATGAAGAAAATTTCTGACCTGGTTGACCCTATTCGTAACTATATTCCTTTTACGGTGCCTGTATCTGAGGAAACGTATCGTAAGATCCATGCCTATGAAGGGAAAAAAGGGCCTCTTAAAAGCTTTGATTTTTAAGAAGGGATATGATAATAAATCCTTAAGGATTCTTGTAAATAACTTTTATGCCTATTTACGAATATAGCTGTAATAAATGTAAAAAAAGTTTTGAGATCTTTCAAAAGATTACGGAGAAACCGAGAAAAGTTTGTGAAAAGTGTGGAGGCAAGCTTGAAAAAATTGTTTCCCACAGCGCTTTTCATCTCAAAGGAACAGGTTGGTATGCAACCGATCGTGCAAAATCTAAAAAAGCATCGACATCTTCACAGCCCTCATCGCAAGATCAAGGGTGTGCGAAGCCTGATTGCAAAGCCACAGCGACCCAAGCTAAAAACTGTCCTTCCGGTGCTACAAACTAATCTCTAAAAAGATCTCCTGAAAATTTAGGCAGATTGGATACTTCATGAGTAATGAAATGATTATTAATGCCACCGATCAAGAAACTCGCGTGGCGTTGGTGGAAAGCGGAACAGTTGCAGAGCTCTACATTGAGCGCGTCAAAGACAAAGGAATTGTTGGCAATATTTATAAGGGCAAAGTGGTCCGTGTGCTGCCAGGCATGCAAGCTGCGTTTGTCGATATTGGATTAGAAAAAGCGGCATTTTTGTATGCGGGTGATGTTTTCATTTCTGAAAAAACGGGACATTTGTCTGAAGACCAGCTCCGAGAAATTGATGACTTAGAAGAAGGGCCAGATGAGGAAGAACCTGCTCCTCTCGAAGAAGGTGAAGCTTCAGCCACAGTCCCAGCCTCAGTTTCCAACGCTTCATCTTCTGAGTCTTCTTCGGCGACAGGACAACTGCCAGCACAAGGAGTCCCTCCTTCAGCTCCAGCACCTGAAAAAGAGCCTCCCAGAGAATACAGAAGAGCGCGCGTTTCACGCTATATGCCTCCTCCCAATATTGGGGAGTTATTAAAAGAAGGACAAGAAATTTTGGTTCAGGTGACTAAAAATCCTATCGGAACCAAAGGGGCACGGTTGACGATGCATTTGTCTGTTCCAGGAAGAAATTTAGTTCTTATGCCATCCTTTGGACATGTTGGGGTTTCAAGACGTATTGGATCTGATAGAGAGCGGCGACGTCTCAAAGACTTTGTTCAAAGTATTTGTCCTCCCGATGTGGGGGTCATTGTTCGAACCGCTTGTGAGGATAAAAAAACCAGGATTATTCAGGCGGATCTTGGGTATCTTTTAAAAATTTGGCGTGAGGTTGAAAAAGATATGGTGCATGCTCCAGCGCCCTATTTATTGCATGAAGAACTAGATGTTGTTCTTCGAACCCTTCGAGATATGTTTATTGATGAAATCGATCGTATTGTGGTGGACTCCAAAAAAGAGCACAAACAAATTCTTAGATTCTTGGATATTTTCAATCCCGCATTGAAGCGCGTTGTGAAATTTTACAAAGGACGAGAGCCCATTTTTGATACCTATGGTATTGAAATAGAAATTAATCGAGCCATGGGAAGGCGTGTGTGGTTAAAATCCGGGGGTTATATCATTGTGGATCAGGCTGAAGCTTTGACCGTTGTGGATGTGAATACCGGAAGGTACGTAGGGAAGAAAAACTTTGAAGATACTATTTTAAAAATTAATTTGGAAGCTGCCCGGGAAATCGCCTATCAATTACGACTTCGAAATTGTGGAGGGATTATCATTATCGACTTTATTGATATGGAAAGATCTTATCATAGAGAAAAAGTTTATCGGACTTTCGATGAGGCCTTGAGAAAAGATCGTGCTAAGAATTCAATTGTAAAAATTTCGGAACTGGGCCTTATTGAAATGACCCGCAAGCGTACCCGAGAAAGTTTGATTCAAACCCTGTGTAGTCCTTGTTTTTATTGTGAAGGTAAAGGGTATTTGAAAAACAAGCTTTCGATTTGTTATGAAATTTTTAGAGAACTTTGTAAATTTGAAGGAGATATGGCAGCCAAAGAAATGCAGCTTTTTGTACATCCAGAAATTGCAAAGACTCTTAAGGAAGAAGAGGTGGAAGGCCTTCTTAGGGTAGAAAAGATGGTGAATAAAAAGATTACAGTTGAAGCTGTCCCCGATTTTCATATTGAACAATTCGAAATTAAGAGTCAGGTAGAAGAAGTAAAAACCGGTTGACGAACAACCCAAAACTATCTATAAAATAAATCCTTTATGTATGCGGTTATTGAAACAGGAGCCAAACAATACAGAGTCCAGACAGGGGACCTTTTAACTGTAGAAAAGTTGGAAGGGGCCGTGGGCCAGGAAGTGGTGTTGCCTAAAGTTCTTCTGGTGCAAGATACAGAGCTTAAAGTCGGAAATCCTTATCTTGAGAAAGCAGGAGTTCTGTGTGAAATTATGGCTCAGGGGCGTGGACCTAAAGCTTTAATTTTTAAATATAAGAGACGCAAGGGGGCTCGACGTAAAAGAGGCCACCGGCAATCTTTGACTCTTTTAAAAGTAAAAGAAATTAGTTTAACGGGTGTTACGGCCAAAGCCTTTGCAAAAGAAAAAGCTCCTAAAGTGGCAGCCAAACCCGCAGCGGCAAAAGTCGCAGCTCCACGGACACAAAAAATTATAAAAAAAGCCACTCCTAAAAAAGAAGTGGTTGTAAAGAAAGCAAAGAAATAAGGCCTTTGTCAGAGAGATAATCTCTCAAGTTTGGGGGCTGTTCAAAAAGGCACAGGTACGAGGCGCCCGAGGAGGCGCGACTGAGGCGTACTTAAATCGTACGTCGAAGGAGAGACGACGAGGGCAACGAAGTAGATGGGCATTTTTCAACAGCCCCTGAGGGATTAATATGGCACATAAGAAGGGACAAGGTAGCTCCAGCAACGGTCGAGACAGTCAAGGCCAAAGGCGTGGTGTTAAACGATTTGGCGGAGAAGTTGTCAAGGCGGGCGCGATCTTGGTGCGTCAATTGGGCTGTCGTATTCATCCTGGCTTTAATGTTGGGAAAGGGAGTGACTTCACTCTTTTTTCTAAAGTTGAGGGCCGAGTGACTTTTGAACGTGTCGATAAGAAAAGAAAACGTGTAAGCGTTTATCCTATTTAATTCCCCTAAAATTATTTTTTAAAAGGAGTAAAGGTTTCGACTATGAGATTTTTGGACGAAGCAACCATTCGAATTCAATCTGGATGTGGTGGAGCTGGGCGTGTAAGTTTTCATCGGGCTAAATTTATTCCTAAAGGAGGTCCGGATGGGGGCGATGGGGGCAAAGGAGGGGATGTGATTTTTGTAACAGATCCCGGGCTTTCAACTCTCTTGGATTTTCGTTACAACAGAGAATACAAAGCACAAAATGGGCAGGCCGGAGGAACACAGCTTAAAAGCGGGGCTGGAGCCGGTGATTTAAAAATTAGAGTTCCGATGGGAACACTCATCCGAGATCAAAAAACAGGAGAAGTGATTGTGGATTTAACCCAACCTGGCCAAGAGTTTATGATTCTTAAGGGAGGAAGAGGGGGGAAAGGAAATCACTTTTTTAAACGGGCAACCTATCAAGCGCCTGGGCGAGCTCAACCTGGAGAGCCCCATCAGTATAAGGAAGTAACTTTAGAACTAAAACTTTTGGCAGATGTGGGGCTTATTGGACTTCCCAATGCTGGAAAATCGACATTGATTTCTTGTATTTCTAATTCAAAACCTAAGATTGCCGATTATCCATTTACAACGTTGGTTCCTCAATTGGGGGTTGTACGTGTGGAAAATAACAAAAGTTTTGTAGTGGCCGATATTCCTGGACTTATTGCAGGGGCGCATCAGGGCGTGGGGTTGGGGATTCAATTTTTAAAACATGTGG
>JAHFEZ010000004.1:0-7650 GCA_023248265.1 Deltaproteobacteria bacterium | reverse complement strand
TCTATAGTCCCAAACTTCTTAAGAAAAAACAGATGGTGGTTTTGACCAAGACAGATCTTCTAAAAAACTCTAGAAGGGTCACTTCCTTGCTCCAAAAATTTAATGCTTTGGGATATCCTGCTTTAGCCATTTCGGCTGTACAGTCCAAAGGGCTAAGAGATTTGGTGATGCAAACCTATCAAGAACTTTGCTCTTCAGGGTGATGGAAAAAAACTATCAAAAAGTAGGGATTTTTGGCGGTACGTTCGACCCCATCCATCAAGGACACATTCAAGTAACCCTTCATATTGAAAAAGAACTTAGTCTAGATCATATTTATTTTGTTCCTGCCTATCTTTCACCCTATAAAACTCAGGGGAGTGTTGTGGCTGCTCATCATCGATTAGAAATGGTCAAACGAGCCATTGCCCCTTTTTCTCACTTTTCTGTATCGGAATTTGAACTCAATAAAAAAGGAATTTCCTACACCATTGATACGCTGAAACACACTAAAAATCTTTTGCCTTCACAGGCAGAGGTGTATTTTATTTTAGGAACAGATGCGTTTTTAGGGATTTCTCAGTGGAAACAAGTAGATGAGCTCTTTGCCACTGCGCATTGGGTTATAGTGAGTCGCCCCGGATATCCATTTAAGCCTCTTTCTCAGATTTTAAACAATGAAAAACTAGCGAAAGAATTTATGGGTCTTTCGGGAGGCAAAGAATACAAACATTTTACAGGACACACACTTTATTTTTTTGAACTTCCAACCATGGATATTTCTTCTTCGGAATTAAGAGAAAAGATTTCCCGCCATGAGCCTTATTCTTCATTTGTACCTAAAGAAGTTGCGGAGTATATTCAGGCCCATCATTTGTATGAAAATAAAGACGTCTAAACAACTTGCGTTGACTTGTTCCAAAATAGCGCTGGATAAAAAAGCATTTAATGTGATGCTTTTAGATGTTCAAGCTTGGCAGGGCCTGAATGATTACATCTTAATTTGCTCAACTCAATCTGGAGTGCAAGCTCAAGCGATTGCAGAAGAAATAAGGACAAAATTGAAACAAGAAGGTATAACTCACTTAGGGATGGAAGGCTATGGACAGGGGAAGTGGATTTTATTAGACTATAATGAAGTTGTGGTGCATATTTTCTATGAATATGTGCGAGAATTTTATGATTTGGAGTCTTTATGGCAAGAAGCTCCACGGGTAAAGATTCCTAAAAGTTATTATCGGTCCTATGGTAAAAAATAATTTAAAACTTTTACTTCCACAAAAGGTTAAGAATTCTTTCGTTAAAGAGGGTTTACACTACTATGGAGACCGACTTCGGCCTTATGCTTCTTTTGAAATTATTGAATCGAAAGATGTTCCTCATTTTAAAGAACACTGCCATAAGATAGAAAAAACAACTTTGACGGTTATTCTCGATGAAAAAGGGCGGCAGTTTAATTCAGCTTCTTTTGCAAAAACATGGGAACAGCTGACCACTCAAAAAGTCAAAGCAGTCAGTTTTATTATTGGAGGTCCTTATGGATTCGATTTTGATTGTCGGGCCGATGTCACGCTTTCTTTGTCTTCTTTGACACTGAATCATGAACTTGCTCCTTTGGTTTTATTAGAGCAAGTGTATCGAGCTTATACGTTGATCCAGGGACATCCGTATCATCATGCCTAAGCAAGTAGTACGACCCCCTATCATGCTTGTGGTGCTAGATGGGTTTGGTATCAATCCTCAAAAGAAAGGCAATGCCATTGCCTTGGCCCATGCTCCAACATTTCGGACATTAGAAAAAGGCAATTATTCTCAGATCATGACCAGTGGTGAACATGTGGGATTGCCCGAGGGTCAGATGGGAAATTCTGAAGTGGGGCACACCAATATTGGAGCCGGGCGTATTGTTTATCAAGAGCTCACCCGCATTCATAAGTTCATTCGAGATGGAGATTTTTTTAAGAACGAAACGCTTAAAAAAGCTTTTAAGATTGTTTTAGAAAAAAAATCAAAACTCCATGTGATGGGTCTTGTTTCCGATGGTGGCGTTCATAGCCATATCGAGCATTTGTTTGCACTCCTAAGATTTGCAAAACAAGAGGGTGTGGAGCGTGTGTATATTCATTGTTTTTTGGATGGACGAGATACGCCTGCTCAAAGTAGCCCCGCCTATTTGAAACAAGTAGAAAATTTTATTCAAAAAGAAGCTATTGGAACTCTTGCAACTGTCGCAGGGCGCTATTATGCGATGGATCGAGATAACAGATGGCCTCGGATTGAAAAAGCTTTTTGTGCGCTTACACAGGCCCAGGGCTTTCAAGCTCCATCTGCTCTCAAGGCTGTTGAAATGGCCAATCAACGAGGAGAAACAGATGAGTTTGTAAAGCCAACTATTCTTGATTCCAAAGGAGTTATTGAAGATCAAGATGTTATTATCTTTTTTAATTTTAGAGCTGATCGGGCCAGGCAACTCACACGCACATTTACTCAATGTGAGTTTGGTCATTTCCAACGGACGACATCTCCAAAAATTGGCCAATTTGTTTGCATGACACAATATGATGAGACGTTTAACTTGCCTGTAGTGTTTCCTCCTCAAAAATTGACCCACATTTTAGGGCAGATTTTGTCTGAAAATGACATTACTCAGCTTAGAATCGCAGAAACTGAAAAATATGCTCATGTGACATTCTTTTTTAATGGAGGAGAAGAAAAAGTTTTTCCTGGAGAAGAAAGAATTTTAATTCCTTCCGCTCGCGAAGTTCCCACCTATGACTTAAAACCTCAAATGAGTGCTCCAGAAGTAACGCAAACGGTTGTTGATAACATTGAAAAAGACACTTTTGGATTTATCGTTTTAAATTTTGCGAATGCCGATATGGTGGGACATACAGGTAAGCTAGATGCAACGATTCAAGCCATTGAAACTTTAGATCAGTGCATGGCTAAGATTATAAAAGTGATTCAGAAGAAAAAAGGGCATCTTTTAATTACAGCCGATCACGGTAATGCAGAGCAAATGATTGACCCCCAAACAGGAGAACCGCATACTGCGCATACCACACATCCTGTTCCTTTCTATTATCTTCACCCTGAACAAAAAAAAGTAAAACTTCGAGATGGGATCTTAGCAGATTTTATGCCTACGATTTTAAGCTTGATGCATCTGCCTTTGCTTCAGGAAGTCACTGGGAAAAATCTCATTGTGGGCTAAAGCTAAAAGTTTTTTCACTTCTTTCTTTGAAATGTTTTCTTTGAATTACTGTCTTCAATGCCAAAAAGAATCTGTACTCTTGGTTTGTGAAAGATGTCTCGGGCAAATTGAACAAGTTCAAAATAGTGCGACAGGGCCTTTTAGTTATGGGCGTTATGAAGGTGTCTTAAAAAATATGATTCATCTTTTTAAATATCAAAATAAGTTTGCATTGGCGTCTCCTTTGGCAAAGCTGTTGTTGGACGTTATCCCTTCAAATGTGGAGGGCATTGTTCCGGTTCCTCTTCATCTAAAGAAACTGCAGGAAAGAAAATATAATCCGTCCGCACACCTTGGCCGAGAGCTTTCCCATGAACTCTCAAAGACGATACGTGTTCCTGTCTATCTGGATGTCTTAAAAAAGACTGTATCGACTCCTTCTCAAACAGAACTTTCACAAACCGAACGACAGAAGAATGTTTTAGGGGTATTTGGGGTGGCTCAAGAACATAAAATTAAAGGAAGGCACATCTTACTCTTAGATGATGTGTATACAACGGGAGCTACGGCAGAGGAATGTAGTCGTGTTTTAAAACAGGCAGGAGCTTCCCAGATATCGGTGGTAACATTAGCAAGAAGTTAGCAGTGTTATTTTAATGTTTTGCGGAATTGGCGTAAAAATTGTTCTGAAATATTTCGTAGGGTGAGATATTTACGATTTCCTCTTCGAAGTTCTGTTAGAAAGTCCCGCTTTAGGATTTTTTCAATAAAAGCTTCTGGCAATTCTTCTAAGCGAGCTGCTTCTCTGAGAGCTTGTTCGGGTGTTAGGGTTTCAGAATTTCTTTGGAAAATATCGATATATTTTCCTGCCAGGCGCCGGCTCATAGAATTTAATTCTGCATCTGTAAAAGGTACGGTTTGGATATTTAGAGGCCTTTGAAGCGTTGCTGTTTGTAGCTGTTCTAGGGCATCTTGCAAAGGAGAGGAAAAATCTCTTAAAAGCAGGGCAGCAGGTCTACTTCCACCTTGACTAAAAATAGTCATTCGAGAGCGAAGCCCAATAGAAGAATCCCAATGAGCCTCTTCAAATGTTTGAGCCAGATCTTTTGCAATAACTGCAGACCATGGATAGGCATAATGTGTACCAGCGTAAGTTGGATCCATCAAATATCCAAAGTTTGCTGGAAAATTTTCTCCTACAATACTTTGAATTTTAAATATTTTTTGACGTAAGTGAAGATAAACTCTTCGGCTATCGACTCTCCCAGCCATTGTATGAAGCTCAAAATCTAGAAGAGATAAAAATAGAAGTTGGATGTCACACAGATGCATTTGAAAGCGTTGGGCTTCAATAATTTTAGCTTTTAGAGCTGGAGGTAGCTTTTGACCCGTTACATAATGACCAGAAATCTCATCTAATATTTGAGGATCTAAAATACTATGTTCCAAAAGCTGAGCAGGAACTTCTGAAAAATCCATTTCTGATAAAAATCCAGAAAAAGAAGCATATCTAGCCTCTGTTGAAACTTCATGTAGGACGTGCCCCAGTTCGTGGCTCAACGTTTGAACTTCGTCTAAGCTTAAAAGACTGGGAAGTTCTTGGGTGGGCAAGGGCATGTTGGCGACCAGCGCAGTGACGGGTCTTTGATAGCCTCCTTCTGGGAGAATTCGGCCTTTGATAATTTCAGGGGCTTCCGCTTCTGCATAGTGAAATTTTCCTTCTCGAGGATAAAGATCCAGGTAGAAATGACCCAGGGGTTTTCCTGTTTCAGCATCTGTTATGGCATACATCCTAACGGAAGGATGCCAGATATCGGCAAGGCGAATCTCTTGAAACTCAATTCTAAAAGTTTTTGCATACACTTTCAGTAGTCCTGGAACTACCCTATCTATGGGAAAATAATTTCGGACTTCCTCAGGAGAGAAATCAAACAAACGTGCCATGGCTTTTCGAGAAAAATATAATTCTTCCCAGGGTTCTAGAGTGTTTGCTTGAGGAGAGGTCTCGCGTTTGATGTTTAGGAGGATGTCGTAGAACTTCTCATACCAAGGTTCCATGCGACCTCTAAGCAACTCTAAGAAATTTCCTACCTGTCGATCATTTTTCGCCATGAGCCCATCTGTTTGATAAGCAACCCAGTTGTCATAACCTAGGAGTGTTGCAATCTTTGCTTTGACTTGAAAAGCGCGTTCTAGGAGGGGCATGTTTTGGACGGCCATTCCTTGGGTAGAGGCTTCGTAGAGTCTTTTTCGTGCTGCTTCAGATTCACCATATTCCATGAAAGGAATATATTCTGCTGTCTTGGTACTTACCGTGTAGGTTCTGTCTGGGCCTTGCCCTCTGGATTCAATTTGTACGCGTAAAGATTTTGGAAGCCCTTCGAGTTCTTCAGCTGTCACATAAATAACATCATTATGGGTGTTGATATTATTTTCAAATTCTGCCTCCAGGGTAATAAGTTCTGCTTTGAGGCGATGTAATTCTTCTTGAGTTTTTCCATCGAGCTTAACCCCACTTTTTTGGAATTTAAGATCCCAAATTGAAATCAATCGTTGGTCTTCTAAATCTAAGGGAGTGGAGCGTTTTTTGAGATTTTGTTTGGTGGCCTCAAAGCTTAAGAAGAGATCTTTTCGCATGAAAACCTCTTCTTTAAACTGGCGAATCAGGGTTTCACAGGTTAGAGCTTCGTTTCGTGTTTTTTCATCTACCAAGACGTCTTTTAGAAACATAATGGGTTGAGTTCGATCAAAAAACTCAGCCATCGTGTGTTCTAGAGAAAGAATAGTATTGGAAAAGTCTTTGGCTTCGGTGGGAATTTGTACAAGGGCATCTAAAGATTCCCGTGCTTTGGCAATCGCCTGTTGAATGTGCTCTGTGATTTCTCCAGGCTTGAATTTATATTGAATCAGGGGAGAGGGGCTATTCGCTTGGCATTGAGAGATAGAATAGAACAGGGCACAAACGGCGATAACCTTCTTCATCTTTGAAAGGGTTTTTTACAAGGAAATACCCCATTTCACAAGATCTTTATAGATTTAAAAACTCGGGAATGGCCGAAAGACATACGAACCGGTCTTGGGGGAGATTATTTCATTTCAAAGATAACTCTATACTATAATAGAGATAAATCCATGGACAATGATCCTAATTTATCGTATAAATAAGGTATATGTTTAAACGCCTTCTTAACCCTTCGTTATCACAGAGCTTTTTCCTCTTTGGGCCCAGGGGGACGGGGAAAACAACCTTCTTGAAAAATTTCTTTCAAAATAAAGTAACACGTTGGATTGATCTGTTGGATTCAACGCAAGAAGATGCCTATGCAATGGATCCTGGAAAGCTTTATCGTGAACTTGTAGTTCTTAAAGGTAAGAGGGATCATTGGATTGTTATCGATGAAGTTCAAAAAATTCCTCGATTGTTGGATACGGTTCATCGTCTCATAGAAGAGACCTCACTTAAGTTTGCCCTCACCGGCTCAAGTGCAAGGAAATTGAAACATGGATCTGCTAATCTTCTAGCTGGCCGCGCTTTTATGAACTATCTTTTTCCACTGACTTTCTTTGAAATGGGCAAAGCTTTCTCTTTATCAGAAGCACTCACATGGGGGACATTACCAGGAATTACCCAGTTTGGACTTGATTCGGAAAAAAAAGATTTTCTCAAAGCCTATGCGTTGACCTATTTGAAAGAAGAAGTTTGGGCTGAGCACATTATCCGAGAGTTAGATCCGTTCAGACGTTTTCTTCCTGTAGCAGCACAAACCAATGGAGCAGTTATAAATTATTCGAAGATCGCTCGTGATGTTGGTGTTGATTATAAAACTGTTCAATCTTATTTTTCTATTTTAGAAGATACACTTCTTGGTTTTTTTATCGAGCCTTACCATCGATCTATTCGCAAACAACAACGTCAAGCGCCAAAATTTTATTTTTTTGATACTGGTGTAAAGCGAGCCTTGGAAAATACACTTGATATCCCTTTAAAACCAAAGACGTATTTTTTTGGAAATAGCTTTGAACATTGGCTGATAACTGAAATATTTCGACTGAATCATTACACTAAAAAAGATTATCGACTTTATTACCTTTTAACAAAAGATGATGCTGAAATTGATCTGATTGTAGAGAGACCTGGAAAAAATAATCTTATTATCGAAATAAAATCAACAGATCGGCCTGATTCTCTTGATGCAAAAAAACTGGAACGTTTTCTTGATGATTTTAAGGATGCCTCAGCCATTATGCTCTGTCTGACTGAAGAGGCACAGCAGATGGGTAAAGTGCTTTGTTTGCCATGGCAAGATGCCATAAAAATGATTTTTTCATAAATTCCACCGAGCTGTCTCAGAGCTTACAAAGATTCGGGAATGGCCGAAAGACATACGAACCGCTTTTGACCGAGACAATTGTCTTTCCAAGCATTCCCCTTATTGAAAACCCTACCTTTTTAAGGCAAAAATACCTTAAAGACAAGT
>JAHFEZ010000034.1 GCA_023248265.1 Deltaproteobacteria bacterium | reverse complement strand
GGATTAATAGGCTCTGGCACACTGGTAATCACAGGTTGAGGTGGGCGATCTAAAATTTTAACACTGTCATGTTTGGTATCACCTTTTGCTGTTTTAACCTTAAGGGTATAAGTACCCGCCGGAATCGTGGGTACAATAATCTTAAGTTCAGTGCTGGATATTGTTCTTACAGAAGCGACGTTGTGACTTCCGAACGCCACTTGGGATATATTGATAAAATTCTTTCCTTGAATTGTAATTTCATCACCCGTGTAAATATCGTGGTACCCATAAGGATTTCTTGGATTCGAAATGACCTTGCTAATCACTGGGTCTAAATATGCAACAAACTGTTTACTGAAAACAGCTTCCCCATCTGCTGTGACAACTTTGATCGTTCCATCACCGGTTATGTTATCTGGAATGTAACATTCAATCTCCTTCGGAGTTCTATATTTGCAATCCATAACGATATTTCCATAGTAGGCCATCTGGAAATAATTGAAGTGCTCACCAAAAATATACACTTCCATTCCCGGCGCAGCTCGATCTGGACTCATACTCGTAATCACAGGAGGAGCAGAAACAGGCGGGGTACCAGAACCACCACCGGAACCACTTCCAGAACCACCTGATGGGGGTAGTTGTGGAAGTTGAGAAGTAGAAGCAAGTTTAAATGTCAGGAGCTTATTATAATCCATGTTTTCGGGGAGAGTTACTCCCGATGGAACTGTGCATCCGGTGATCATCTGATCACTCACAAGTTTGCAATTATACATTTTTACACCGTTATAAAAAACTTCATCGACATAGCTAAAATGACTGCCAACAATCATAAGCTCTTCACCCGCCGAGTGGTAATTTAGAGGGGGGTCGATCATACTAATGACAGGGGCTTCACCGGCTGATGAAGGAGCAGATGTTAAACTTAAAGCCAAGAGTAATCCCAAGAGTAATCCTATAATTTTAAAATAGTGAGATATATTCACGATTTGATTTCCCCAAACTACTTATGGATGCACACAGCTTCCACAAACGTACCACTTCTACTTAACTTCTATTGTAGCCAGAAAAAAGATGAATGCAAGGCCCACCTGCTTTTTTTCTTTATTTTATTTGGGGGAAAAATTTTGCATTCCTTAAATGCCATGGTATACTTATAGGTAAGTTGAAGTGGTACGTGTGTGGAAGCAGCATATAAAACCTTTTTCAGTCTTATTTAAAAAGAGGGGTTATTCCATGAAAAAAGTCATGTTTACGACGATGATGTTCATCGTAAGTATGTGTGGGAGTGTCAGTTTTGCACGGGTGGATGATGGGGGAAGTGTGGCATCTCAGCAAGCCTTAACCTTAGATGAAGAACGCTTAGTTGTAAAAGAAGCCTTAAAAGAAGCTTTTGGGAATGAAATTAAACAATATCCTTTATTAGGGGCATTTTTAGAGCTTAAAATCGATTCTCTTTTTGATCTCATCCTTAAACACTTAAAAAAACACAAGATGGATATTACCGTTGCCAATGCGCGTAGTTATATTGTGCAAAATAAACAAGGCATGATGCGCCAAGAAGGAATCCTAGCGTTTATGGAACAAAAAGAAGATCAACAACAAAGCTTTTTGGATCAGCAACGGCAAGAACGAAGTATGGAAGAACAAAGGCGTCCTACGGCGGAAGAAATGCCTGCACAAAAAGGACAACCGTGTAATCCCAATATTCCAAACTATTCACAACCAGGATGTATTCCTCAGAAGTGATTCAAAAGGGGGGCATATGAAACTCAAACTATTTTTATTCTTAATTTTAGCCATGGGGTTGAGTCAACATAGTTTTTCTGCAGATGATTCCATGGCAGGAACGTATCGGTGTTGGAGCTTTAATGTGGGGGGGGCCGGAAAAAGATGTACCAGCCCTGCTTTGGTTTTAAAAGAAAATGGCCAATATACGATGGGAAGCGAGAAGGGGATGTATAAGATGAAAGATGGGAAACTCATGTTATCGCAATCTAAAATTCGTGGTGCGGGAAGGTTTCAAGAAAAGGGAAATCAAATCGTGTTTCAATATACGTATTTGGGATTGTCTCAGACAGTAACCTACTTGAGACAGGATAGGGGAGGAGCCTCTTCGGCAAAAAGATTTGTAGAAGAAACTCGGGAGACTGCCAGTGCTGTTGTTCAAGAAAAAAAAGATGCGCCTCCGGTCAATATTGATGTCACCATTATTTTCCCAGATTCAGGTAATGTGGGATGGATCAATGGTGCAGCGATTATCGAAGAAGGGGAAACCACCGGGCCTGAGACCTTAGCCAATAACGACGGAAAAAATACCGTCACAACCTATTTTCGTAGCATGCCTTCGGGGCGTGTCTATAAAATTTATGTGACGACGGGATTTGAAAAAAGATATGTAGGAATAGTTGATTTACGAAACGTTACAGAAGATGTCAAAGTTAAGCTTTACGCCAAATGATGTGCGAGATTTTCTTGAAAGTACGCCAGAGTGGGAAGCTCTGCATCTGCTTTTGAAACAATCGGGTTTTTATTAACAGGCCAAGGAATTTTTAGTTCTGGATCCGCCCAATGGATTCCGCAGGATGTTTTAGGATTGTAAAGAGAGTCTACTTTGTACATCACATCGGCAGGTTCCTCCCCCAAGGTACAAAATCCGTGTGCAAAGCCAAACGGAATCCACAGTAAAAATCCATTTTTGTCACTGAGTTCCATGGCAAAATATTTTTTAAATGTAGGAGAATTTGGGCGAAGATCAATGGCTACATCCCAAATACTTCCTCGAATCACCCCCACGAGTTTATTTTGGGGGGGATCATATTGATAATGAATCCCTCGAATGACATTGGGTAAAGATCGAGAGTGATTGTCTTGAATAAAATTTGTAAAGAGTCCTAGAGCTTCAAACTTTGAGGCTGTAAAACGTTCTGTAAAAAATCCGCGGGCATCAGAGTAAAGATCCAGCTCCACAAGCTTTAATCCCTTGAGTTCTAAATTCCTCACTTTCATCTCATGATCAGAAATAACAGAATTTGACAGTTCCGTCAAAATAGATTAAAAACTATGCAATGTTTATCTTTAGATATAAAATATAAACTATTGATTTTACTATGAAATATTACTTATATGTATGTATTTTACTGCTCACGACTACCCTAGGATGTCCCAACCGCAATGACCATACTGCCATGGATGCCGAAATTAAGCGTGGCACAGACATTCTTAAGAAACGAGCGCGTTTTTATGGACATATTTGTTATAGGCCAGAGGCTGCTTTAGAAAAGGGAGCTCGCATGGAGGAGCGCAATGCCTATGTTAAAGAACTTTTGGCAGACATCGAAAAAGTTTCTCAAACAGATTATTCCGAAGCAGATCTTGCAAGACTTAAGAGCGATTTAGAAGCAAAAAGTTTTCTTTATACACCAGAAGCCATTTTAAAATGTGCACAGAGAAATTTTTCATACGTATCTGCTGTAGAGAAAAAATGGTTTGAGATTTTTGATGCCTATGGTGTTGAACCAGAAAATTTTGTGTATGGGATTGCTCCTCTTCGAGATGAGCTCTTACAAAGTCAGCTCATTATGGTGGGAAATAATCATGCCTTTGGTTTGGAGCAAAGTCAGATTCTTTATGATTTGACTCATTATCTGAACGGCAATCGGCATGAAGTGGTGGGGCTTTTATTAGAGAGCGTTGGTAATGGAGTGATGGAAAAAAATCTGGAAGCTCTTAGGCAAGGGGCACAAAAAAGCCCAGAAGTATTGGAAACAAAATCTGATAAAGAAGCATGGGCAGATCTGAGTGCAGAGAGATTTTTTCAAGCTCACCTGGGTGCTGGTAATTTTAGTTTATTTTTTTTCAAACCACGTGTGAAAGCTTATTTTCGCTATGCGCTTTTTTATCCTGAAGTTCAATTGGCAAGCATTGATGAGCGAACCATCAACGATCCTTTATTAGGAGCCCGAGATACAGGTTTGAATCTGAGTGCATTGCAAGATCTTATGAATCGTATGGGGCGATCGCAGGTGTGGCTTGCTTTTTATGGGGAGGCTCATACCGTTCGGATGGGAGTTAATGATACGACCCGTGTTGAAAAAGAAGTACGCTACCAAGGGCAAAAAATAAAAACTTTTGTCATTAGCCAAGGAGCAGGCTTTTTAAATGCACTTATTCGTTTAACACTAGATTTAAAAATGAAAGAGGATATGATAGATTTTACAATCGAAAAATTTTCTTTTCCTAAAAGTTCTTCTTTATTTCAGGCCACCTTATCCAGAGATTTTTACGATGTGTGGGATCAAGTCATTGATAAGTATAATTCTTTTAAACGTGTACATGCACTCCCTATCTATGTAAATCTTGATGCGGCTTTTCAGTCTACTGAGCCGCAACCTGCCGATCTTGCCATCCTTCCGCCTTCGGACAATCTTCACAATGCTCCGTTTGATTTTGAAAAAGATGATGCGTTTTTAGTTTTAAAGAGTATATTAAATCTTTCTTAATTTATGAACTATCGAACTCTTGGAACATCCGACATTAAAGTTTCAGAAATTAGTTTGGGCTGCTGGACGTTGGGTGGAAGAAACTGGGTGAATGGATTGTCAGTGGGCTGGGCTGATATTAATGAGGCCGAAGCTATTCAGGCCGTCCATTTTGCCATTGAACGGGGAGTCACTCATTTTGATAATGCCGATGTGTATGGGAATGGCAGATCTGAGCGGTTGCTTGCCAAAGCCCTAGGAGCTAAGTCCAAAGATGTGGTCGTTGCAACCAAGCTGGGTTATTTTAAAGGAACAGCCGTGCATGCCTATGATCCTTTGCATATTCGTCATCAGTGCGAACAATCACTCAAAAACTTAAATCGAGATGTCATTGATATTTATTATTTTCACAATGCGGATTTTGGTCCTAACGATCAGTATTTAGAAGAGGCTGTTCAAGTCATGACTCAACTTAAAAAAGAAGGAAAAATTCGTGTGATCGGTCAGTCAGATTATTCTGCTACAGCCATTTGTCGTGTGCTTCCTAAAGTTAAGCCTCAAGTGGTTCAAAGTTGGGCGTCTGCTTTGGATGATCATTATATCCGTGAGGGAAGCCGGTTAAGAGAGATGATGGAGAAGCAAAAAATTTCTTATGTGGCTTTTAGTCCTTTGGCTCAAGGACTTTTGCTGGGGAAATATCATTCTCAAAAACCTCCTAAATTTTCTTCTGGCGATCATCGAGAAAATGCCTCTAAATTTAATGCACAGAACTTAACCCAATTAGAACCCAAATTAGAAAAATTAAAAACTCGTTTTGGAAAAACGCCGCAAGAGCTTTCTCGAATGGCGCTTCAATATTTGCTGCATTATGATTTTTTAGCGTGTGTGATTCCAGGCTTTCGAAATGAAGACCAGGTGCGAGATCACCTCTTTTCTGCTGATAAACCTTTGTCTAAAGATGATGTTACATTTATTCGAGATATTTTTACAAACTAACATGAAACTTCTAACACTCGTGAGTTTCTTTTTATTCTATGCGGCTTTTAGTTGGGCTGCAGAACAAGTACCCGTTGAACTCAAAGGCGTTGGGATTGAAGAGCATTTGGGCCAATCCATTTCTTTAGACACCCCCTTTACCAATGAAGAAGGGCAAATACTTCCTTTAAAAAGTTATTTTGATGGTAAGCGTCCTGTGATTTTAACGCTTGTGTATTATACGTGTCCCAATATTTGTCATTACCTCCTCGATGGATTTTCGCAGTCTCTCAAAAATCTTTCGTGGTCTGTTGGAAATCAATTTGAAGTGGTTTCTGTCAGTATTCATCCTGTCGAAACATCCAAAGATGCTTTAGAAAAAAAACAAAAAATGAGTGCTCCCAAAGCATGGCATTTTTTAGTGGGAAAAGAAGAAGCAATTCGAACGTTGGCCCAAGAAGTGGGGTTTCAGTATAAATACGATACAGACCAAAAAGAATATGCGCATTCAGCCGCTATTTTTGTTTTTACGCCCGATGGAAAAATTTCTCGATATCTTTATGGGATTCAGTTTCGTTCTTTGGATTTAAGATTAGCCCTTTTAGAAGCAAGTGAAGGCAAAATTGGTAATGTCGTTGACAAGCTACTTTTGTTTTGTTACCACTATGATCCAAAGGGCCGTAAGTACTCGATTTTAGCCACAAAAATGATGGCGGGCGCGGGTGCAATGACCGTATTTGGAGTGGGTCTGTTAGTGATGCTTTTATCCAGACGTAAAAAGAAAAGTTAATTCGTGTTACCGCAAGCCTCTACCATAGCTCCTCACATAGATTCTTTATATAACTTCATTTTTTGGATTAGCCTCATAAGTTTTGTGGGTGTGGTTGCCGCGATGGTTTATTTTATCATTCGGTATCATCGCTCGCGTTGGGATCCTTTTAAAACTCCCTATATCACTGGGCATTCTGCTATGGAAACCTCTGTGAGTGTGGGGCTTTTTATTTTGGTCATGGTTATTTTTGCGTGGGGATGGAAAGATTATAAAAAAATAGTGAGTCCTCCTCAAAATTCTTTAGAAATTAGTGTACTGGGACATCAGTGGTTTTGGGAATTTGAGTATGCCAATGGGAAAAAATTGACCAATGAACTGGTTGTACCCAAAGGGCGTCCTGTAAAATTGATTATGAGCTCTGCGGATGTGATCCATAGTTTTTTTGTTCCCAATTTTAGACTTAAGCAAGATCTCGTTCCAGGAACGTATACCACGCTTTGGTTTCAAGCAACGCAAACAGGGGAGCATCCTGTGTTTTGTGCAGAATATTGTGGAACAGGGCATTCTAAAATGTTAGCCAAGGTCAAAGTGGTAGAGCCTACTGAATATGCACGATGGGAGAAGGAAGAAAAAAAAGAAAAAGGACTGAATCCCGCAGAAGTTGGCAAAGAGCTATTCACAAAAAAAGGATGTAATGTGTGTCATACGGTTACAGGACAAGCGCTCATTGGGCCGAGCCTTTTGGGTATCTTTGGAAAAAACGAAGAACTAGCCGATGGAAAAAAGATTCAAGTGGATGAAAATTACCTTCGGGAATCTCTCATGCAGCCGCAAGCAAAGCTCGTGAAAGGATTTCCTCCGGTGATGCCAACGTTTCAAGGGACATTAACAGATGAGGAAGTGAATGCTGTGATTGCATACATTAAAAGCTTAAAGTAAAGGACGATACTATGGAACATCACGGGGAATCTCAAGGACATCATAAAAGTTATTTAGAAGGAGGGGGCATTGGGTCTTGGCTCACCACCCTGGATCACAAACGCATTGGTGTGATGTACTTAGCTGCCACCATGCTTTTCTTTGCCGTTGGAGGAATTTTTGCGCTTCTTGTTCGCTTAGAACTTTTAAAATCAGGTCCTCTTTTTTCTCCAGATGTTTATAATAAGTTTTTTACATTTCATGGGGCCATTATGGTTTTTATGTTTATCATCCCCATTATTCCTGCGGCTTTGGGAAATTTTTTCTTGCCCATTATGATCGGAGCCAAAGATGTTGCATTTCCAAGGCTCAATCTTGCCAGTTACTATGTTTTTATTGGAGGCGCTCTTCTTGCATTCTTGGCGATCTTTTTTGGAGGTGTTGACACGGGTTGGACATTTTATACGCCCTATAGCATTCGTTCAGCTACGAGTGTGATTTTGGTGACGATGGGTGTTTTTGTGATGGGATTTTCGTCGATTATGACAGGGCTTAATTTCATTGTAACCATTCACAAACTCAGAGCTCCTGGAATGACCTTTCATCGTATGCCCTTATTTTTGTGGGCGATTTATGCCACAGCGATTATTCAAGTGCTTGCGACTCCCGTGATTGGAATTACAACTCTTCTTTTGGTGATGGAGCGAGTGTTAGGTATTGGATTTTTTGATCCCAAACTGGGGGGAGACCCCATTCTCTTTCAGCATTTCTTTTGGTTTTACTCTCATCCAGCGGTGTATATTATGATTTTACCTGGTATGGGAATTGTCAGTGAAGTGATTACAGTTTTTTCTAGAAAACATATTTTTGGATATAAGGCCATTGCCTATTCTTCACTGGCCATTGCGTTTATTAGTTTTTTGGTGTGGGGACATCACATGTTTGTCAGTGGTCAATCTGCCTGGGCCAATTTTCTTTTTTCTATTTTAACCATGCTGGTCGCTATTCCAACGGCAATTAAAATTTTTAACTGGACGGCCACCCTATACAAAGGATCGATTCATTTACAAACGCCGATGCTCTATGCGCTTTCGTTTATTTTTTTGTTTACGATTGGTGGACTTACAGGGCTTTTTTTAGCTGCGCTTTCAGTCGATGTTTCTCTTCATGACACCTATTTTGTGGTAGCCCATTTCCATTATGTCATGATGGGAGGAACCGTGATGGGGCTTTTGGCGGGGCTACATTATTGGTGGCCTAAAATGTTTGGGCGTATGTATCCAGAAATTTGGGGAAAAATTTCTTGGGCATTTGTGTTTTTAGGATTTAATGTCACTTTTTTACCTCAATTTTGGTTGGGAAAAATGGGCATGCCTCGGCGTTATCACGATTATGGGCCTGAGTTTGCAACTTGGAACATGGTTTCATCTGTAGGTTCTTGGCTCATTGGGGTAGGATTTTTAATGATGTTTATTTATTTTCTCTGGTCTTTAAAAAGAGGGGAAAAAGCAAGCTCCAATCCGTGGAATGGTAAGACATTGGAATGGCAGTTATCTTCCCCTCCGACCACGCACAATTTTGATCACGTGCCTACCATTACGGAAGGCCCGTATCAGTATGGAGTATTACGATGAATAAGAGTGATTTTAGATGAATAAGAGTAATTTCAAATGACACAGCATGTGGTGGCAGAGCATTTTGAAAGTGCCGAGCAAGCATTTGAGGCTTCTAAACTAGGACTTTGGCTTTTTTTGGTGACAGAGATTTTACTCTTTGGGGGACTTTTTGTTCTCTATATTGTATTTCGTGGTCTTTATCCAGAGCTTTTTCATGAAGCGAGTCATCATTTAAATCGTACCCTAGGCGCTTTGAACACCGTGGTTTTGATTTGCAGTAGCTTTACAATGGCACTGGCAGTGAGTCGAGTCCAACATAATGATAGCAAAAAGGCGGCGGGTCTTTTGCTCTTTACGTTTTTGTGTGGCCTCACCTTTATGATTGTAAAATATTGTGAATATACGCATAAAATTCATGAAGGACTTTTACCTGGGGTTCATTTTTCATTTACAGAGATGGCCCATCCAAAGGCGCCGCTTTTTTTCTCTCTTTATTTTATGATGACAGGGCTTCATGGACTTCACGTTTTGGTGGGGATGGGGCTCATTGCATGGGTCTTGATTCGAACTCGGAGAGGAGATTTTAGTTCTCAGTATTTTACGCCTGTGGAGCTTACAGGAATTTATTGGCATTTGGTGGATTTGATTTGGATTTATCTGTTTCCATTACTTTATTTAATTGGGTGAGAAAGCATTTATGAAAAAATTCTTACGCTATCTTGAAGGACACGAAACAGTTTATATCACCATCTGGGGAATGCTTTTGGTTTTAACGATTCTTACTGTTTGGGTTTCGTACCATAATTTTGGAATTATGAATATTGTGGTGGCAATGCTGGTAGCCACGATCAAAGGAAGCTTGGTGTGTCTGTACTTTATGCATTTAAAATATGATAACAAGACGAACCAGGTCGTTTTTATTTCAGCGTTTGTATTTTTAGCCATCTTTGTGGGGCTGGTAGGCAGTGATGTGTTTTTTCGGCCATCTGTACGTTATCCTGAGTCGTCTGGTCATCTTGCGCATGCTGCTTTTGAAGATTTGAGTCAATCAACTCCAGAGCTTGTGAAACGTGGCCAAGAACTTTTTAAGGTTCATTGCATTGCTTGTCATGCTTTAGGTCATGCGTCAGGGAAGTTTAAATCGGAAATCTCCTCCCAGAAGATCTATGAGACGATTGTCAAAGGGCTTTCCGATGCTGCCATGCCTTCTTTTTCAGATTTAGGTGAAAAAGAGCGTTGGGCGCTAACACATTATGTCGATTCATTAAAAAAATAAATTCTATGAAAAAGTTTTTGGCATTCGATGTTTTTTTAACCTTTATTCTTTTTATCTGGGGTGCGGTGGTGCGAACCCAAGGCGCAGGACTTGCGTGTCCCGATTGGCCCCTGTGTCATGGAAGAATTATTCCTCCATTAGAACCTTTGATCTTATTAGAGTGGGGACATCGCCTATTGGCATCCAGCGTGGGATTTTTAACTCTGGGAATTTGTGTGGTAATCTTAAAAAGTACAGAGTATCGCGCTCAACTTGGGAGACTATCGGTAGCGACACTCTTTTTTCTCGTGCTGCAAGTTGCCTTAGGGGCGATGGTGGTGAAGACTTTATTAAAGCCTTGGCTTGTCACCGTGCATTTAGGGGTGGCCCTCTTTTTTCTCATTCTTCTTATGACGATGTTTTTTCAATTAAGTGGCATTGGATACGATGGATTGGCTTGGAGAAACCGTTCGAGTTTTTTAAGATGGCGGTTTAGTCTTGCGGCATGGCGAGATCTTGTATTTATTCAAATTCTTTTGGGAGGATATGTGGGGGCTTCTCATGCGGGGCTTGCCTGTCCTGATTTTCCTACCTGCGGAGGGGTCTGGATTCCACCTCTTTTAGGTCCCGTCGCTGTTCATTTTTTTCATCGCCTCATAGCCTATCTTCTTTTGATATGGGTGGGGATTTCTTATGTTTGGGCTAAAAAAACAGTTTCAGCCGTTCAGTTTCAAAATGCGTTAGCCGCACTTTTAGGAATGGTTGTCTTTCAAATTGTTTTAGGTGTAACCAATGTATTGGGTTCGTTGCCTTCTGTGATTCGCGTGGCCCATTTGGGTGTAGCAACGATGATACTTGCCATGGCAGTGGTCATACACTATAAGGTACGCCATGCGCGCCTATCTTGAACTGACAAAACCTAGAATCAGTCTTCTCTTTGCTATCACAGGGCTTGCTGCTTTGGTTATCGAAGGAAGTTTATCTTTTGGAACGTGGGCTCCCTGGATCATTGTTTTAGCTCTTTTTTTAGTGGGAGGATCTGCAAACTCTTTTAATCAATACTTTGAACGAGAAATCGACGCACGCATGGAACGAACAGCCAAGAAACGTCCCTTGCCTCTTCAAAAAATTTCTCCTCTGGCTGCTTTATTTTTTAGTATTGGGATAGGAGCGGTGGGGCTTGGAGTGCTTTTTTATTTGGGAATCACAGCCTTAGCTTTTTTGTTGGGGCTCTTTACGATTCTTTTTTATAGTTTTTTTTATACGCTTTGGCTCAAACCCAAAACTCCTTACAATATTGTTATTGGGGGTGTTGCTGGAGCCATGGGGCCTCTCATTGCATGGTCGGCTATCACAGGAACCATTGGATGGGAAGCGTTTGTGATGTTTTTAATTATTTTTATTTGGACGCCCCCTCATTTTTGGGCCTTGGCATTATATCACAAGGAAGATTATCAAAAAGTATCTCTTCCCATGTTGCCACTTGTGAAAGGCGATGAAGAAACTCGAAAACAAATTTTTTATTATTCTTTGGCACTCGTGCCACTTTCGCTGAGTTTATATTTATCTAAATCTTTAAGTTTGTTTTATGTTTTGTGTGCGTTGGCTTTAGGAAGTGTTTTTGTGTGGTTTTCTTTTCGTCTCTATCGTGAAAAAACGCTCCCACTCGCTCGCCGTCTTTTTGGGTATTCCATCGCCTATCTGATGCTTCTTTTTCTCACCATCATTATTGATGGTCTAGTGTAGAGCTTAAAAATCCACAATTGTGCTGTGCGTATATGTTTTTAGTTCGCCTGTGGCTCTTGTTTTTTGATAAACAGTTATATCTAGAATAAAAGAACCCTGCTTTTCTTTTTTAACAGTCGCTTGTAGAGGGGTATTTTCTAAAGAGAGGGTTAACTCTCGACCGACCATAAATCCATATGTTTTATAAATCTCACTTTGTGAGGAAGGATGCCGGAATTTAAATTCCACTAAGAAGGCAGTGTCTTTGGCAATCTCAGGTGTCCAAAGATCACAATTGATATGGAGTCTGTGATATGGAGCGGGATAAATGTAGGCTTTTCCAAAGTGATTGGGTTTGCGGGGTTGGCCTGTGAGAAATTCTAACATGTCGATGGCTTGGGTGAGTTGAATATCTTTTTGTTCAAATTCTGTAAATTCTTGTCTAAGTTCTTCTGTGGTCAATCTTTCCTTAGCGATTCGTCTAAATTCATACGTGGGTTGAAAAGGCCGTGGCATGGGTTCTGCTGTTAGGGCATTTTTATAGTCTTTTTCATAAATTTCTTTAAATTCTGGATTTTTAATTTCAATGTCAGGAGTTATGCCGCGCAGCTGAAGAGGTTCACCGGTTGGGCGGTAATAAAACTTGCGTGTATATCGGATGGTTCCTCCATACTTTGATAGGGGCCCAGGAGAATCTTCCAGAGGATTAATCATCAAGTTCCAAAGATTTTGAACCGTCCCTTTTCCGTAAGAGGGACTTCCAACAACCAGGGCTCTTCCATGATCTTGCAGCGCAGCTGTGAAAAGTTCTGAGGCGGAGGCAGAACCACTATTGACTAAGATGAGAAGGGGTGCGGAGGCGAGCTCTCCTGAAACAGGAGCCCAAAGTTCTTCTATTTTACCTGCTCGATCTTTCGTAAATGCGACCAAACCTCGATCTAAAAATAAATCAGCTACGGCGATAGCTGCATGGAGATCTCCTCCACCATTGTCTCTTAAATCTAGGATCATGCCTTTGAGGTTAGCGTGCAACAAAGCCTGAGTGAGTTCGCTCGCCAAATTTTCAGAAAAGGAGAGTATCTGAATATAAGCCAAGCCATGACTATTAATGAAGTGGGTATGTACTCTGGGGAAAAATAATTCTTTGGCAATGACGCCTGTAACTTCTATGGTTTGATCTGCTCTTTGAATGGTTAAAGAGAGACTTCCAGAATTACTTCTAATAATTTCTTGAAACTCAGAGAGGGCAAGCTCTGAGCATGTTTTATCATTTATTTTAATGATGGTATCATCCACCTGAAGTCCTCTGGGCAGCGTAGAAGAATCTGGCATGATATAGCTTACGTAAAAAGGGCCATGTTCTTCCTTGCCTAAAGGACTTAAGACAATGCCTAATCCTTTAAAATTTTGTCCATTCATTTGATTTATGTATTGTTGAAACTCTTCTGGGGTATGAAAGGCTGTATGAGGATCAATGTGATGAATCGTTTCACTCAAAAAATCTTCATAAAAAGAGGGCAAATCTTTTTCTTTGATCTGGGTGGTTTCATAGATTTGAGTGAGAGAATCACACAGGGCTTTATAGGTGGGTGCACTTTTAATCGTTTCACGAGCAAGTACTTTGGATAATTCATTTTCAAAGGGGAGATCCTCTAGCATGGCCAATGCCCCTTCATGAGCATAGGCGCTTATTTGGTCTTCTGTTACAGTGATATGGAGTTTTGGAAGTGTGTCAAAACAAAAATTAATGAGATCACAGTTGAGAGCGGGAAATGGTTGAGCAAAAGAGGACGAGGCAAAAAGAAAGAAGAAAAGAACTGGAAAAAACGTCTT
>JAHFEZ010000033.1 GCA_023248265.1 Deltaproteobacteria bacterium | reverse complement strand
GGGGAAGAAAAAGTAAGTGAATCAAAGGCTGCTGCTTCTTCTAATAAGTCTTCTGAAAATAAACAAGAAGCCAGTGCTTTAAAAGACAGTGCAAAACAAGGAGACAAGGGCGCTTCTGACACAGCTCTTTCTACCAAAGCTGCGGGAGAAAGTGCCTCTGCCAATACTTCTGATGTATCTTCTGATGTATCTAAAGGAGGAGGTTGGTTTAGTAACTGGTTTGGAGGGGGGAGTAAGAGCACTGTCCCTGATTCAACTTCAGCAACTCAATACCAAGGGCAAGCGGGACAAGCAGCTCCAACATCTACTGCCCCAATATCTACTGAAGGAGGAGGCTGGTTTAGTAACTGGTTTGGAGGGGGGAGTAAGAGCACTGTCCCTGATTCAACATCAGCAATTCAATATCAAGGGACTGGAGAATTTAAAGGAGAGGGGACTCACCTAGAAACGTTTGGAAGAAATAATGATGTCCCAGGCCCTGCTGTTATGCCACCAGCACCTGGAGATGTTTCATTTGATGGAACTTCATTTCACCAATATCAAACTCCAACGGAAGCTTTCCAGGCTCCTACGGGAACTTTGATAGGCCCTTCACCTGCAGGAAGTTTTCAGCCGGATAGCTCCGTTATGGTGCAACCGGCACCAACAATGCAAGCACCAGCGCCCACAGTAGAGTTTCAAGCACCCGTATACCAAGCACCAGCACCCACAGTAGAGTATCAAGCACCAGCACCCACAGTAGATTATCAAGCGCCAGCACCAGCGCCAGAATATCAAGCACCTGCTCCTCAGCCAGCAGGCACGGGTGGAGGCGGAGGTACGCCTTAATAAAGAAAAGTTAGAAAGTAAAAAGCCTCTGACTCTGTGGCCAGAGACTTTTTACTTTTTAATCCGAAAATTCGTAGATGATTTCGTCGTCTTTGGCCATGCCCAAGGTTTCTCGGGCGGAATGTTCTTGGAATGTTTTTTCCTTTTTCATGTTTGAAATATTTTGAGAAAACTCTCGATTATTCTTTTCTAAAAAAATCCTTTTTTGGTTGAGGCGTGTGAGCTCTTTTTTTAATTTATATATTTTATAAAGTCCTTTTTCTCCAAAGGCTGTAAAAAAAAGAGTGATAAGAATAAATCCTCCTAACAGAAGAGGAAGCCGATGTTTGAGTTGTTCGATCATTTTATTTGGGCATATTATTTGGCATTTTATTTGGGTTCTGTGGCAATGGCCAGGCGTGAGAGGCCTGCTTCTCGAGCATAATCCATGATTCGAACCACTTCGCCATGCGAGACGCCTTGGTCGGCTTGAATAATCACGAGTGTTTGTGGATTTTCTTTGGCTTGAGCCAAAAGTTTTTCTTGGAGTTCTTTTTCATTCACTAATTTTTGATTCACAATTAAGGAGTGGTCCGTTCCAATTACAATGGTTACATCTTTCTTATCTCGTTGAATGTCTTTGGCAGAAGATTTAGGAAGGTCCACCTTAAATCCAGGCGCAGCCACAAAGGTGGTGGTGACCATAAAGAATAAAACCAAGGTAAACATGACATCGATGAGAGATGTGATCTCTATGGTGACATCATCTCGGTCATTATGTTCTGGTGAAAAATTCATGTTTTTTTATTCTTCAGCTACCCAATCCATAATTTGTAAGGCATGTTCTTCAATTTCTGTAAGATAGGTTTTTACTTTGCTCGTTAAATATCGGTACGCAACAACAGTTGGAATGGCCACAATCAAGCCTGCAATCGTGGTAATCAGGGCCTCTGCAATACCGCCCGCCAAAGATTGCGCATTGCCAACCCCTTGGGTTGTAATCACGTGGAAGACTCTGAGCATCCCTGTCACCGTTCCTAGGAGTCCCAGAAGGGGAGAGATATGGGCAATCGTAGCCAGCGCTCCAATATTTCGATTCAGCTGCAAAGCTTCTTTTTTCCCCGCCTCTTCAATATTTTCTTTCACACGCTCTCTTTTTTTGCCGTGGAGTGAAACGCCTGCATGAAGAATATTGGCCAAAGGTGAAGCGTTTTGTTGGCAAATGGCCTTGGCTTCTGAAATTTTTTTATGGGAGATCAGCTCTTGGAGAGTTTTTAAAAAAGAGGGCGGAGCCACTTTTTCACGTCTTAAACTATATAATTTTTCTAGAAAGATAGACAAGGCTGCTATAGAACACACTAAAATGGGCCACATCACTGGGCCACCATCCATAAACCATTGAGGCATAGGGGGTTCTCCTTTTTGTTTTTATCCTAGCATGAATACTTACGAAGTTCCAGAAGCTCTTTTTTGCGTTGTCTTTGGCTCTTCGACTGTCTTTTGTGTTTCGTCTATGAGCGCCAGGTCAAAGACCTCTTCAATGGTATCGACCAATTTAAAGGATATTTTCCGTTTGATTTCCGGAGGAATATCATCAAGGTCATTTTTATTTTTTGCTGGTAGAATAATGGTCTTAATCCCAGCTCGATAGGCCGCAAGTACTTTTTCTTTAATTCCACCCACAGGAAGAATATGTCCTCTGAGTGTAATTTCTCCCGTCATGGCCACATCTTTATTCACAGCCTTGTTGGTCATGAGAGAAGCAATGGCTGTTGCAATCGTAGCTCCAGCAGAAGGCCCATCTTTGGGCACAGCAGCAGCAGGGAAGTGAATGTGAAGCATCGCATTAAATTGATCGGGATCAATCCCCAAGAAAGCTGCTTTGGATTGAACATAGGTCAAAGCGGCTTGTACAGACTCTCGCATGACTTCTCCCAACTGTCCTGTCAGCTTAATTCCTTCTCTTCCAGGAACTTTGGTAGCTTCAATTTGAAGAAGAACACCTCCAATATTTGTCCAAGCCAATCCTTGAGCAACGCCCACTTCGCTTTTTTGAAGGGCTTCGTCTTCTAAAAACTTTCTCAAGCCCAGATATTTTTCAACGCTATTGGCCTTAATCAAGAAAGGGCCTGATTGCCCCTCTGCAATTTCTTTGGCTACTTTTCTGCAGACATGAGCAATTTCTCTTTCAAAATTTCTAACGCCTGCTTCTCGCGTAAACCCTTTAACCATTTCTTTAAGGGATTCTTCTGTAAAGTGAATTTGCTCTTTACTGAGTCCATGATCGTTCAATTGTCGAGGGATCAGGTGATTTAACGCAATGACAATTTTTTCTTCCAATGTATAGCCAGGAATTTTAATGACTTCCATCCTGTCTTTTAAAGGCTCAGGAATTGTATCCAAAAGGTTAGCGGTCGTAACAAACATGACTTGGCTCAAATCAAAGGGCGTTTCAATGTAGTTATCTTTAAAAGAGTTATTTTGAGCAGGATCCAAAACCTCCAAGAGCGCAGAAGAGGGGTCTCCTCGTTCTCCACTGATTTTATCCACTTCATCGATCATAAAGAGAGGATTTTTGCTCCCCGCTTTTTTAATTCCTTGGATGATTCGGCCGGGGAGAGCTCCTACATAGGTTCGTCGATGTCCTCGAATTTCTGCTTCATCTCGGACTCCCCCCAAAGAAATCCGTACAAATTTTCGACCCAAAGCTCTGGCAATGGATTGTCCCAGAGATGTTTTTCCAACCCCTGGAGGCCCCACCAAGCAAAGAATAGGGCCTTTGAGATCTTTTTTAAGTTTTAAAACAGCCAGGTATTCTAAAATTCTTTCTTTTACTTTGGTCAGGCCATGGTGATCCTCATCTAAATATTTTTTGGCTTGCTGAATATTGAGGGTATCGGGTGTTGTTTCTTCCCACGGCAGTTCCACCAACCAATCAATATACGTTCGAATGACGTGGTAATCTGCAGCAGCAGTTGAGAGTCTTTCAAGTCGAGAAAGCTCCTTATTTATAATTTCTTTGACATCTTTAGGAAATTTTTTAGTTCTGAGTTTTTGTTTAAGCTCTAAAAGATCCGTATTGGCCTGGTCATCCTCACCTAGCTCTTTTTTAATTTCATCCAGTTGTCGTCTCAAATAATATTCTCTCTGGGATCGTTCCATTTCTTGTTTGGCTTTGGATTGAATGTCTGTTTCAACCTTGGAAAACTCAATTTCTTTATTTAAAAGATCAATAAGTTTTCGCATCCGGGCTTTGACATCCAGATGTTCCAAAATTTGTTGTTTTTCTTCGATCCTAAAGTTGACATAAGAAGCAATAAGATCAGAGATAACACTGGGGCCCTCATCGATATTCATTTCTACAATTCGAATAATTTCTTCGCTGTATCTGGGATTTCCACTGACAAAACGATTGAAAAGTTCAATCAGGTTTTCAAGCAGCACTTTGGTTTCAAGATCGCTTTGTTCTTTTTCAGCTACTTCGGTGATGTCTGCGACAAAGAAGGGATCTTCTTGCGTGTATTTTTTAACTCGAATTCGGCAAATGCCTTGAAGCACAATTTGAGAAGAATCTTCGGCCAAATCCACTCTATTGACAATCTTAGCAGCCACACCGTACTCATTCAGATCGGAGGCCTTAGGATCTGTTAAAGAAGGATCTTTGGGCGCTACCAGGGCAATAATATTGTCTGTATTTTTAATGGACCGCAAAAGTTTAATATTTTTATCCCTTCGCACCAAAAGTTGCACAATGGCAAAGGGGAATACGACCACGCTTAAAATAGGCAATACTGGCAAAGTCGTTGGGATCTCTGATTTTGAAACAGCTTTTGAATGTTTCGTCATAAGTTACCCCCTTTGATTCTCTTATCGGTTAAGACGATTTAAAAAATGAGAGGTTTAATGAAAAGAAAATGAAAAGCATTGATCCTTATTCAGAGTCTTCAAAATCTCCAATGATTTCAACAGGTTGATCGCTGGCATCAATACTTATATAAGTAGTTATATAAGTAATATCTTGAGGCGTCAGCCATTCAAGCTCATGTTGCCTTAAATAAGTTTGGACTTCAGGAGCATACAGGGTAGAGGCGAAAAGCTGCTCTTGTTCTTGATCGATTTGAACTTTTTCGCCACGTCTTTCTTTGCGAAGCTTTCTCAGTTCTTTCCTTTGAAAATCTATAATGGCAGCGCTCCACACATCTTCTTCTTTTTTGACATCATACGCGTGCTGTTCTACGAGAATTCTTTCTAAGAGTTGTTGTCCACTTTGTGGATCGTACTTTCCTAACATCACATCGCTTCCCGTGGTATTTGCATCAGACTGGGCAGCAATAATATTGCCTTTATCGTCTTGATTCACACGCGTGAGGGAGTACTCTAGGTGCAAAGAGGTTTGCCCGTCAAATAGTCTTTCAATCACAGCTTTGGGATGATTATCCGCTGGAAATTCAACGTGAACCGTATACTGTGTTTTTTGATCTTCTGCTCCAATCTTATGTCTTTTAATGACAATCAGGTGGTTTTTAAAATCGTCTGGGAGCTCTACAGATTTTTTAATTTTGATTCTAATGATGTCTTTTACGCGATAAACCATCAGATCGAACGGATCTGGCAAAGCAGGCAACAGAGGTTTTTCTACAATAACTGCAGGTGCGCTTTCCGTTTGAATCTGAGCAGGAGGTATTGACGGAGCTGGGGGAGCAAGATCCTTGGCTTTGTTTCTGGACTCCATGCCACATCCACTCATTAAAATCCCGCTTACGAGTAAAACCCATATAAATTTTTTCTTCATAAAAGACACCTCTATTTATAAAAATAGAGCAAAGAGTGTGCCATTTTTAAGAGGCAGTCATTTCAAGGGGTTAGGGGAGAGGCTTTTAAATTTATGGCTTGCAAGTGACAATTTTTGTTATACAAAAGAGGGGATTTATGTCACCGCTACCGCTTTCAGGGATTCGAGTCTTAGATTTAAGTCATCTTTTGCCAGGGCCTTTGTGTACGCTTCTTTTGGCAGATTTGGGAGCTGAAGTTTTAAAAATTGAACGCCAACCCCATGGAGATTTAAATCGCCAAATCCCACCTTTTTCTCATGGGCTGAGTGCTTATTTTATGATGCTCAATCGCAATAAAAAAAGTTTGAGTCTAGATTTGAAATCTGAAGCTGGCAAAAAGCGCTTTTTAAAGTTGGTAAAAAAAGCAGATGTGGTCGTCGAAAATTTTCGTCCAGGCGTTATGAAGCGCTTGGGACTCGACTATGGGGTGCTCTCTCGCATGAATCCAAAACTCATTTATTGCGCCATTTCAGGATATGGACAGAAGGGGCCTTGGCGAAAAGCGGCCGGCCATGATTTAAATTATATTGCACTGACGGGGGTTTTAGAAGGCGCTTCCTATCGCAAAAAAAAGCCTCCCATGCTTCCCACACAATTAGCGGATATTGTGGGAGGAAGTCTTTTGCCAGCGATTTCCATTCTTTCTGCCCTCTATGTCCGACGGAAAACAAATAAAGGCATTTTTATTGATAGCGCCATGTTTCCAGGGACAATGGTGCTCCTCATGATGGTTTTAGGAAAATTTTTTGTGACTGGAGAAGAGCTCTATCAAGAAGAAGACCGCATGACAGGAAAATATCCCAATTATACGATTTATCAAACCAGGGATCATCGTGCGATGGCCGTGGCCGCTATTGAACCTAAATTTTGGAAAGAATTTTGCCGTGTGATTGGCAAAAAAGAATTTGAGTCTTGGATTCCCCTGACAGACGAACCTGGATTTCCGACTCAGTCTTTGGCCCGCTGTTCAGATAAAAAATTAAGGCAGATGAAACAAAAAGTCCAAGCGGTTTTTAAAACCAAAACGCAAAAAGACTGGATGGGTCTTTTTAAACGAGAGCCCAATTGTTGTTGTACGCCAGTTTTAGATTTAAGAGGGGCGGTTTCTTTTTTACAATGGCTTGGAAGAAAAGAGCTTTTTCATCTTAAAGATCCTCAAGGGGGCTCCATTCCTCAGTGGCTTTTTCCCTTAGGCAATCATCTTTTGACTCGAAAAAGGCATCGTTTTCCTCCGAAAAAATAATTTGGACTTTTAAATTTACATGGTATAATGGATGCATAACTGGCACTCCTCGTTGTACGTCGGTGGAAGCAGAGAAAAGATTAGAATTTAATTAAAAATTAATAAAAGAAAGGATTGTGGGGGCCTTATGAGATCTTATACGCTTTGGTTATTTTTGGTGAGTCTTGTCGTGTGTGTTTTAACGATTGCCTCGGTGGCAAAAAACGCTCATTCACAGATGAAAAGAGACGAAGAAATAGCCAAAGAAGTCGATAAAATTAACCCCATTAAACCCGTAGGCAGAGCCATTGACCAAACAGTCAATAAGGTTTCTCCCATCCAAATTCCAACAGAATCAAAACTGGTTCAAGATGAAAGGGCTTGTTATCAACATTGTGCCCAAGAAAGAGATGGGCTTTTAAGAAATAGCCGTAGCGAAGTGGATCGAGGCCAAGCGTGGGCGTCTTACCACAAATGCCAAAGCTCTTGCCCTGAAAAAGCAGCCAACCAAAATAAAGACATGGAGCGAGGCGCTTTTTCCAAAGATCGGTATCCTGCTGGGTCCGCTATAAGACAATAATTTTTTCAGCTTCTTCTTTTAAAGCTTTCACTTTAAGTTCCAGGCGAGTTAAATACAGGCTCACTTCTTCTAAGAAGTCTGTTTCATCCGTAGAGGAGTCACATATTTTTTTGACTTCTTCTGCCAGCCATTTTTCCCCTGTAGAAAGAAGATGCTGTAAAAATGTCTTGGCTTGCTCGCTTAAATTTTTAGCCTCCATACGATCCTCCCTTGCAATCAAAAATAAATTCAGTTATAGCTAAGTCTAATATGTCATCACCTACAAGACAAACAGAAATTAAAAGACTTCGAAAAGGTTCGAAGCGGGGACAAAAACGCAAAAAGCGTATCCGAAAATATGGGACAACGCCCAAGCTTCTCCCTACAAAATAAATGCCCTACAACATCCTGGTTACCAATGACGACGGTATTTTATCTCCAGGGATTCAAGCTTTAGCTGAAAGTCTGAGGCGTTTGGGAAAGGTCACCGTGGTGGCTCCTGCCCAGGAACGCTCTACAACCGGCCACTCTCTCACCTTACATAAACCCATTCGGCTAGAACAACTAAAGCCAGGCTATTATGCCATCAATGGGACACCAGCAGATTGTGCCTATTTGGCGGTTAAAAAACTGTTTCGAAAAAAACCTCTTAATTTGGTGGTTTCGGGCATCAACCGAGGGCCTAATTTAGGCAATGACATTCACTACTCTGGGACAGTTGCAGCGGCACGGGAAGCCACATTTCTAAAAATTCCTTCGATCGCTATCTCTCTAGATTACTCTCATGATAAGGACAATGGGATGGATTTTCATGTGGCTGCAGAGGTTGCCTATTGGATTTCAGGACTTGCGCTAAAAAAAGGGATCCCTCCGCAAGTGCTTTTAAATGTGAATATTCCCAATGTCCCTGCCAGAGATATTAAAGGGTTTAAAATTGTAAAGTCAGGATTTCGCTATTATGCAGATACTATTATTGAGCAAAAAGATCCCAGAGGAAAAAATTATTACTGGCTGGGAGGAAAATACTTAGGCTATGACCAAGGTGAGAATACGGATTGCAAAGCTGTAGACAATAAGTATGTTTCTATTACACCACTTCACATCGATGCCACCCATCATCCAACGCTTTCAAAACTTAAGAAATGGAGCTTTCAGGGTATACATGAAAAAATTAAAAAAACTCTATGATTGGGTTCTTCATTGGGCGCATACGCCCTATGGGGTTCCTGCGCTTTTTGGAATTTCATTTGCAGAATCTTCTTTTTTCCCTGTGCCTCCGGATGTGTTACAAATTGCACTTAGTATTTCACGGCCGGCCAAATCTTTTTATTATGCATTGGTTTCTTCGATCGCCTCTGTTTTAGGGGGGATGGCAGGTTACGGCATTGGTCTTTTTTTGATGGATCTTCTAGGCTGGCCTGTTTTGCATTTCTATGGGCTGGAAACCAAATATGAAATGGTCCGAGAACTTTTTCATAAATATGATGCTTGGGCTGTCGCCATTGCAGGGTTTACACCCATTCCCTATAAGCTTTTTACGATTGCCTCTGGTGCTTTTGGGATTTCTTTTGGTGTTTTTGTGATTGCATCTGTTTTAAGCCGCTCTGCCCGATTTTTTCTGGTGGCCACCCTCATTTACTTTTATGGCAGGCCCATCAAAGATTTCATTGATAAATATTTTAATCTTCTCACCTTTGCTTTTTTTGCACTTCTCATTGGTGGTTTTGTCGCCATCAAATATCTGATGCATTAATTTTTTCTTAATTTCTTCCGATACGAAGAGTAAGATGAAGTTTTGGTGGTACGTTGCCTGTGTATATTTTTTGAGCAGCTGTGCCTATTTACCCATTCAAGATCAACATACGGTTAAAAAAGGGGAAACATTGGCTGGCATTGCTCATCGCTATCATCTCGACCAAAAACAGTTGGCAGAACTCAATGGTCTAGAAAATATCGATCATCTTTTGCCTGCCCAAATGCCCACATTAAAACTTTCAAATAGGCCTATGAGAAAAACAGCGTATGCCATGCCGTCAAATCGTTTTATTTGGCCGACTCATGGAGAGCTATCTTCTAAATTTGGCAGACGGTGGGGGACATTCCATAACGGCATTGACATTTCTTCCTCCTTTGGTACACCCATAAAATCCGCTGCACCCGGACGCGTCATCTATAGTGGGCAGGAGTCAGGGTATGGAAAATTACTGATTATTTATCATGGAGAAGCCTATTCAACTGTGTACGCACACGCATCTCAACTCATTGCAAAAAAAGGAGATTTTGTGAGACGGGGACAAATTGTTGCCTATGTGGGCTCTACCGGACGGTCAACAGGGCCACATCTTCATTTTGAAATTCGAAAACATAAAGAAGCACAAAATCCTCTTGATTATCTTCCATGAATTCTCTTCAAGTTTCAAAAATAATTCCCATTTTTCCTTGGGGGCATGAAAAAATACTCATTGCAGGTCCTTGTGCCATTGAATCCCAAGAAACCTTAGAAACAGTGGCAAGCCTATTGCAGGTGTGTCAGTGGAAATTTTTGAGAGGAGGCGCTTTTAAACCCAGAACCTCTCCCTATAGTTTCCAGGGACTTGGAGAAGAAGGGTTGAAAATATTAAATCAAGTTTCACATGCCTATGGGCTTTATTCTGTCAGTGAAGTTTTAGCTCCAGAGGATGTTGCCTTGGTGGCTGAATATGTAGATATTTTACAAGTGGGCTCTCGGAATGCACAAAACTTTTCACTTCTTAAAAAAGTGGGGGAATGCCAAAAACCTGTATTACTCAAACGAGGCATGATGATGAGGCTTGAAGAATTTTTATTGGCAGCCGAATATATTGCTGAAAAAGGAAACTCCAATATTATTTTATGTGAACGAGGCATTCGTACCTTTGAAACTGCTACAAGAAACACTCTGGATTTAAGTGCCATCCCGTATTTAAAAGAACACACCTCTCTTCCTGTGATTGTGGATCCTTCTCATGCCACAGGCAAGGCATCTTATGTTCCTCCGTTAGCCAAAGCTGCGTTAAGCTGTGGGGCAGATGGGTTGATGATTGAAGTGCACCCTCATCCCCAAGAGGCGTTGAGCGATGGAGAGCAATCTTTAACGCTGGATCAATTTAAAAGTTTGGCCAAAGATTTGGATTGCGCCAATCAATACTGAACAATAGAAAAAATATTGTGGGCTTTAAGCTTTTCTCGTCCTTTTAAAAAAGCCAGCTCTATTAAAAAAGCCAGGCCTACTACTTTACCCTGGAGTTGCTGGATCAGTTCAGTCACTGCAACACACGTGCCGCCCGTGGCCAAAAGATCATCAACGATTAAAACACGCTGACCCGGACGAATTGAATCTTCGTGAATTTCTAAATGATCTGAACCGTATTCAAGATCGTAGGATTTTTTGATCGTGCGATAGGGCAGTTTCCCCGTCTTTCGAACAATGGTAAATCCGCACTCTAGCTTATAGGCTAAGACAGCACCAAAGATAAATCCTCGAGATTCAATTCCCACCACGCGATCAATATTTTCATTGCGATAGCGCTCCGTAAAAATATCAATAACTTTATGAAAAAGCTTGGGGTCATTGAGAAGAGGTGTAATGTCTTTAAAAACAATCCCTTTTTTAGGAAAATCTGGAATATCTCGAATTTTTTCTTTAATGGCGTCCATGTCTAGAAATGTATTCTATAATTTCAATCGCTAAAGCAATGAGAAAGTAGCTGCCGCTTTTGAGCCATTCATGTCTTTTTTTAATTTTATGAAGATCAATGTTCCCCAAAAGAGGTCCTTGGAATTTTCGGAGAGGCAAAAAACAAAAAACCTGTTTTCGATATGAGGCATAAAGTTCTGTATAATTGCTCCTTAAGAAACGTTTTTCTTCACTCATAATGATGAATGTATATATAGCAATATAAAGTCCTAGAAATGAAAATAAGACAATCCATGAGCCCACCATAAGACACAATCCCAATCCAATGAGAAAATTAGCCACATAAATAGGGTGGCGAACATAGCGATAAGGACCGATCGTTATAAGATTCATAGTGGCAGCATGATAACTTGCGGACCATAGACGCAATAAAGTTCCTAGAAAGATAAGAGCAAATCCAACTCCATCCATTTCTATCTTCATGGGTGAGGCCGCAAACAAGAGATGCGTCATATTTAATAGTGCAAAGATATAAAAAAGAATGAAAATAGCTTCTCTGTAAGAAGATAAACGCCCGCCTATCCATTCAATGGTAGACATGCTAGAGGTTGTATCTTCAATGGTGCGAAAATGAGGTGACTTGTCCATAAATTGCAAAGTATAGAGAAATAAACTATACATGCAAGGAAAAATGAAACGAATTTATTTAGATTATAATGCAACAACCCCTTTAAAGCCTCAAGTCTATGAAGCCATGGTTCCTTATTTTAAGGAGCTCTATGGCAATCCCTCCAGCATTCATTGGGCAGGACAAGCGGGTAAAGAAGCATTGATGGTGGCCCGAGAAAAAGTGGCCAACCTCTTTCATGTGGATCCTCAAGAAGTGGTTTTTACAAGTGGAGGAACGGAGGCCAATAATTTAGCTTTAAAAGGCGTGTTTGGAGTCTTTCAAAAAAAATGGCAAAAAAAAGGGCGCCATATTATCACAACTCAGGTAGAGCATAAATCAATCCTGGAGTGCTGTGACTATCTTAAAAAACAAGGGGCAGAGATATCTTATATCTCTGTGCATCCAAATGGACAGATTCATTTAGAAGAATTAAAAGCCCAGATTCGCCCCGATACTATTCTTATCAGCGTACAAGCTGCCAATAATGAAACGGGTGTTCTCATGCCCTTAAAAGAAATCAGTGATATCGCCCAAGCACATAACATTTTATTTCATGTCGATGCCGTTCAGATGGCAGGGAAAAAAGCCCTTTTTTTAGATGAGCTTCCTATGGATTTGGTTTCTATTTCCAGTCATAAGATTTATGGACCCAAGGGGGCAGGGGCGCTCATCATTCGTCGTGCTTTAAAACTAGAAGCACTCCTTCATGGGGGGAATCAAGAACGCAAACGAAGAGGGGGGACAGAAAATGTTCCTGCCATCGTAGGATTTGGGACTGCGTGTGAATGGGCCCAAAAAGAAAGTGCAAGCGAGGCACAAAGATTAGAAGAGTTGAGAAATAAATTAGAAGAGGGGATTTTTGCAACGATCCCACAATCTTTGATTCATGGGAAAGATTCCCCTCGTGTTTCAAATACATTAAATGTCAGCTTTAAAGGCCTTGAAGCAGAAGGGTTACTTCTTAATTTAGATTTAAAGGGGATTGCAACATCTTCAGGGTCGGCTTGTTCTTCTGGATCTTTAGATCCCTCCCATGTACTCTTGGCCATGGGTGTATCTCCAGAAAATGCTTTAAGCTCCATTCGGTTTAGTTTGGGATATCAAACACAAAAAGAAGATATCGAGTTTGTTTTAGAGGTACTGCCAGAAATGGTTCAGCGACTGAGAAGTTTAAATGAGGCCTGTCGATGAAAAAACGTGTGGTGGTGGCCATGTCTGGAGGGGTGGATTCTTCTGCCGCCGCTGCCATTTTAAAAGACGAGGGGTATGACGTTATTGGCATTTCCATGCAGCTGTATGATCAGGCTGAACTTGAGACGCATCGATTTGATAGCTGTTGTTCCTTAAAAGATGTGGATGTAGCAAGACGTGTCGCCCAAATTTTAGATATCCCACATTATGTTTTAAATTTCGAAAAAGTTTTTAAAGAAAAAGTGGTTGATTATTTTGTGGATGAATATCTAAAAGCGCGCACACCCAACCCTTGTGTTAAATGTAACGAAGATGTTAAATTTAAACATCTTATTTTAAAGGCTCGAGAACTCGAAGCGGATTTTTTAGCCACTGGCCATTACGTTCGTAATATCTACAATCCTCAGTTAAAAATACACCAGCTTTTAAAGGCCAAAGATCGAAAAAAAGATCAAAGCTATTTTCTTTTTGGAACTTCTCCCCAAGAACTTCCCTTTTTGCTTTTCCCATTGGGGGAACTTGAAAAAATGGAGGTTAGAAAAATTGCTGAAAAGTTTTGCCTCCCCAATGCCACCAAAAAAGAAAGTATGGAAATTTGTTTTATTCCCAATAACGATTACGGTGCTTTCATTCAAACGCGTATGAAAAATCATCCTGAGCAAAAAGCGTTCCAAGGAAAGATTGTTGATAAAGAAGGCCATACTCTTGGGGAGCATGAAGGCTCTTTTCACTTTACGGTGGGGCAAAGAAAAGGTTTGGGAGTGGCGCATTCAGATCCTCTCTAT